>NZ_JAPZSZ010000088.1:0-50192 GCF_027532095.1 Microcystis sp. LE19-195.1E | reverse complement strand
CACCGCAAGAACGGTCATCTTCAAAAATAATAATTGTTCCTGTAGGAAGACGTTCTCCTTGTAACTGCCCTCGATTCCACATTCTCCAAGCAGTGTCATAACTGATCCCTTTTTTCTTAGCATAATCTGATAGTTTCATGTTAACTGCAATGTAAACTTGTACTAACCATATTAGCAGTTGTTTGCAGTCATTTGCATATATTTTTTACAAAACTTTACAATACCATTTTTCGGCATGGATGAGAAGCACCTGCGATTGATACCAGCAATTGACGCAGAGGATTGGAAAAAAGCAGGTTGGGAAAAATCTACGGTTCAATCAAATTCTGGGATTCTTGGCGGCGGTGTTGGGCTTTTAATCTTACCAGTTTCAACGGTGGATAAATTAACATTCCTGCTAGGGGTAAAGCAGCAGCAGTTAAACCAGCAAGCAGATAAGAATTAAAGCCAATTACTGCACCAATTCCTGTTAAAATACCTGTAGCTGCCGTCAAAACAGACAAAGCGACAGCCAGCCCCCCATTCCAGGGAATTGCCCTAATTGCTCTGCCAATCGCCCAGCTAATCGCCAGCACCACGCCAAACCCCAGTGAAATCGCCAGCGGTATCTTAATTGAGTCGATAATCTCAAAAGTGTCAATCACTCCCGTACTCGCCCAGCGAATCACCACGCCAATCACCACGCCAATCATCCAGCCAATCGGCCCCAACACTCCTAAAAACATAAACAAAAGCAGGTAAGCCGAAAGCGGATCATCGAACCAATGCCTATTCTTTGACGAGTAAATCCCCAGGGCAATCGCCGTGAAAATCCCCACGGCAATCCACCTGCCAATCACATTTTCCAACAGCCCAACCTGTAACCCAATACCTGAAATGAGCGCTAAAACTAAACCAAAAGCTAATATAAACCCATAAGGCGGAAGAGAAACATTGGGTTGGAGGGGGGCAGTTTTAACCTTAACTTTTAAATAATACTTTTCCTGTCTTGCATTACTGTTTAAAACAATCTCCCTTTCATAATTTTTATTGGCTTTTAACTTGCTGGTATCAACCCTAAGCAAACAATTAACCTGATTACTCTCAAATTTTCGTGGCGAAAAACTAATCCAACTGTGACTATCGGGAGTATGCGGCGGATCTTTAGGATGAGGAGAAACTGACCATTCTCCTTGTAGCATAGTATCAGGAATAGTATTAGTAACTGTGATAGTTTTGCTCAGTTCTTGACCAACGGAATTGGCTACAAAATCTAATTCTAATTTATCTAAACTAACCTCTGGAATGCGGATTAAATCTAGAGATTTTAACGCTTCCAAAGCTAACCGGGCATTTTGGTAACGGTTAGCTGGATTAGGCTCAACCATTTTTTCTAACCATTGAATAAACCCTAAACTAAACTTAGATACTTTGTCTTTGAAAGTAATTTTGTTAGTAGAAAAATCAACCAAAGTACCAATATCAGCCGATTTAGTTTGAGTGATTAAACAGATTAAGGTCGCTCCTAATCCATATAAATCAGAAGCTTTAGTTAATTTTTGATTATGGACTTGTTCGGGAGGCATAAATCCAAGTGTACCCCCTATCAGACTGCTCAAAGCCATTGTACTATTGCCAATTCTCGCCAAGCCAAAATCAATTAAATAAGCTTTTATCTCTCCCCCATCTGCAAGAGACGAGACAGAAGAAATCTCATCAACTAAAACATTTTCTGGTTTAATATCGCGGTGGAAAATGCTCGGCTTTCTCTTTTGCAAATAAATCAAAATTTCTAAGACTTGTGTGGCAATACTTTTGATCTCTTCAGGACTAAAACCACGAAGTTTTGATAAAGGTTGAGCCTCTTTATATTCCTGGACTAAACATAAACCATTACTTGGATCAAATTGCGCCAAATATCGGGGAATACCAGGATGATTTAACCCTTGTAAAACCTCAATTTCTCTTTCAATTGCCTTGTAACTATCCCAATCACTCCTAGTAGCAAAGCGAAACTGTTTAATCACCACTGGCTTTTCGTTGGCGATTTCAAGAGCCTTATAGGTAATTATACCTCCTTGAAGATTCTGATTGAGTTGCTCAGTAACTTGATAACCGTAGGCACTAAAATCAGGCAGGGTAGTCATGGCTGTCAGAGAAAAACAATATAAGTAGGTAGGTGCAATTAATTTTCTGGGGAATTGAGTCACAGCAAGCCTTTCAAGGCTATCCATCTTATATCTAATTCCAACTACCTACTTAGTAACCGTTCAGAGCGGGTCAAGTAGCCACTGGTCTTGACTCTGTGGAAGGACTCTCTTGGGGCAGCAGAGTCAGCATTAATTGTTGGTATCGACCGTAGGTACTTTTCATCGATGTCTCTCAGATTACCAGATTTCGTCCCCCCCTGAACGATTATTAAGTTTCTAACCTTCTTTTTAGGTAGGAGAATTGCCAGATTCTTTCTTGGAGCCTCTTGCCGGTTGCCCCTTGCTCTCAGAAGCTGTTTACTGTTTCCTGATTACCTTAAATATCGGCTTCTCCCCCGACGACCACATCGCGGATACGGAGACTGGGGCCACCGCAGCCGACGGGTAAACCACTTTGACCCCCTTTTCCGCAGCCTCCTGACTCGTCCCAGTAGAAATCATCAGCAATTGCCTCAATATTGGCTAGGGTTTTAAAGACATTACCGGAGAGAGTCACATCTTTAACGGGTTCAGCAATTTCTCCATCGCGAATCATCCAAGCTTCCCCGGCACTAAAAGTGAACATTTCGCCGTTAGTCATGCCTCCCTGCCAATTTTGGGCATAAACTCCCGTTTTTATCCCCGAAAATAACTCTTTAACGGCAGTGGTTCCCCGTTCAATCCAAGTGTTGGTCATGCGGACAATGGGCGGATAATGATAATTGAGACAACGGGCGTTACCGGTCGGTTTTTCGCCTAATTTGCCCGCCGTTTCCCGCGAATGCAGTCTTCCCACCAAAACCCCATCTTTAATTAACTGAGTCGTGGTCGCGGGGGTTCCCTCATCGTCATAAAAATAACTGCCCCGATGACCTTCCGGATAGGCCCCGTCAAAGATTTGCAGGTTATCTGGTCCAAAACGTTTGCCCATACTCATCACTTCCAAAAGGTCGGGATTTTCGTATAACATATCTGCCTCGGAAAGGTGGCCAAAAGCCTCATGGACGAACAGACCGGTTAAAATGGGATCGATGACGACGGTGTAGGTATCGCCCTTGACAGGGGGCAAAACTAGGGCTTGTAGGGCCCGTTTAGCCGACCCTTGCACCTGTTCTTCTAAATTGACCAGATCCTCGAAAGCTTTTCGGGATCCCGTGGTTTCCCGGCCTGTTTGTACGCTGTCCCCATCCCTAGCGGTGGCCGAAAAACGCATTTCTAAGTCTGACCATTTTTGTTCGATTAAAGTCCCGTCAGAAGTGGCTAAAAGAATATGTTGACTGCTATCGCTGTAACGGACGGAAGTGGTGGCAATACTGGAATGGTGTTGACGCAGTAAGTTATTATAGCGATCGCAGAGGGCTTTTTTATCAGCTAATGGTACTAAACGGGGATCCGTTCCTGTTAAAGGCAATTCACAACTAATAATTACAGGTTCTACCGGAGCAATCAGGGTTTCTTCTTCCCCAATTAAACGGGCAGCAGCGATCGCATCTTCTAATCGTTCCTGTAAACTGGATAATTGATTAAAGCTGGCAAATCCCCAACCTCCTTTATAACAGGCGCGTACCTGACCACCGATAGCAATACCTTCGCTGAGGGTTTCCACTCGTTCGGAACGTAGTAGAATATTTGTCCCCCGCGCTTCTTCCAGACGAATTGTCAGAAAATCGACGCGGTTTTTATAACGGTTAATCAGTTCACTAATTAGGTTTTTATAATCGTTTAGAGTATCGGTCATGGGAATTAGGAAGTGGGGTGTGGGGTGTGGGGTGTGGGGTGTGGGGTGTGGGGTATTTGGCTGAAATTTCCCTAAATCCCTATATCCCCTTTCTAACTGATAACTGATAACTGATAACTGAAATTAGGCGAGATAATCCTGTAAAGCTTTCACCTCTAAAGGTTGGGATTGCAGGGATTTTAAGGCCGCTACTGTCGCTTTTGCCCCGGCGATAGTGGTGATAATTGGTAACTTATAATCGAGGGCAGTGCGGCGAATTTGTCGGCCATCGTTTTGGGATTCTTCACCACTGGGAGTATTGACAATAAACTGAATCCAGTCATTTTTGATCCAATCGATAACGTGGGGGCGGCCTTCGTGAATCTTTAGCACTAAATCGATATTTTCGCAACCGTTTTCTAACAAAACTTCACGAGTTCCGGAAGTGGCGACGACGCGAAAACCGAGGGATTGCAGATCCTTAACTACGGGAACCATGGGGGTTTTATCGCGATCGTTCATCGAGACAAAAACCGTCCCACTGGTGGCTAAAATCACGCCAGCGGCCATTTCCGCTTTAGCGAAAGCTTTGCCAAAATCGCTGTCAATCCCCATTACTTCCCCTGTAGAACGCATTTCTGGTCCCAGGAGAGTATCAGCACCGGGGAACTTCTGGAAGGGTAAAACCGCTTCTTTCACGGCGATATGACGGGGAATTGCTTCGCTGATGATGCCCAATTCTGCTAGGGTTTTGCCCGACATGACGAGGGAGGCAACTTTTGCCAGAGGAACTCCCGTTGCTTTGGAAACGTAGGGAACAGTACGACTAGCGCGGGGATTCGCTTCTAAGATATAAACTGTCTCCCCCTGCACCGCATACTGGATATTCATCAAACCGATTACTTTTAAAGCTTTCGCTAGTTCCACCGTCCATTGTCGAATTGTGGTTAAAACCGAGGCGCTCAGGGACGTATGGGGGATAGAACAGGCAGAATCGCCCGAATGTACGCCCGCTTGTTCGATATGTTCCATTAATCCCCCGATAACTACCGTTCCCGTGGCATCTGAGAGGGCATCCACATCCACTTCGATGGCATTTTCGAGGAATTTATCGATTAAAATCGGGTGATCCGGTTCTATCTGTACTGCGTACTTCATATAGCGTTCCAATTCGCTATCGGAATAGACGATTTCCATCGCCCGACCGCCCAAAACGTAGGACGGACGTACTACCACAGGATAACCGATGCGTTGAGCCACCGCTTGGGATTCTTGGAAATTGCGGGCAATACCGTTGAGGGGTTGTCGGATATCTAATTCTCGGAGGATTTTTTCAAAACGTTCCCGATCTTCGGCGGCATCGATCGAATCGGGTGAAGTTCCCCAAATTTTGGTATTTACGGGACAATTAGGCGATTCTAAATATTTTTGCAGGGGAACCGCCAGTTTTAAGGGAGTTTGCCCACCGAATTGAATAATTAAACCCTCTGGTTGTTCCGCTTCGATGATATTTAAGACATCCTCTTTGGTCAGGGGTTCAAAGTAAAGGCGATCGCTGGTATCGTAATCGGTGGAGACAGTTTCCGGGTTAGAGTTGACCATAATCGTCTCAAAACCGGCGTTACTGAGGGAAAAAGCGGCATGACAACAACAGTAGTCAAATTCTATCCCCTGGCCGATGCGATTAGGACCACCACCGAGGATCATCACTTTACGTTTATCGGAGGGTAAAACTTCCGATTCTACCTGTTCGTAGGTGGAATAATAGTAGGGTGTTAGGGCTTCAAATTCTGCCGCGCAGGTGTCCACCATTTTATAGACTGGAACAATACCCAAACCCTTGCGATAACTTCTTACTTCGTCCTCGCTGCTGTTGGTGGCGAAGGCGATTTGGCGATCGCTAAATCCCTGTTGTTTAATAGCGAATAGGTCCTCTTTGCCGAGACTTTTCAGGGGAGTTCGTTTGAGAAACTTCTCGGTTTCCATTAAATCGGCCAATTTATCGAGGAACCAGGGATCAATCCCGGTTAGTTCGTGGATTTCCGACCCATTCATGCCCAATTTAAAAGCATGATAGATACTATAAACTCGTTCGGGGTTAGGTGTCCGCAAACCGGCCCGGACTTCCGAGAGGGGGGGGAGAGTTTCGACTTTATCGCAACCAAAGCCAAAACGTCCCGTTTCTAGGGATCGAAGTGCTTTTTGAAAGGATTCTTGGAAAGTTCGACCGATAGCCATGGCTTCCCCGACGGATTTCATCTGGGTAGTTAGAATCGGTTGGGAGCCGGGGAATTTCTCGAAGGCAAAGCGAGGAATTTTGGTGACGACGTAATCGATAGTCGGTTCAAAGGAAGCCGGGGTTTTTTTGGTGATATCGTTGGGAATTTCGTCTAAAGTGTAGCCTACTGCTAGTTTAGCGGCAAATTTAGCGATCGGGAATCCCGTGGCTTTCGATGCCAGGGCCGAAGAACGGGATACCCGGGGATTCATCTCAATCACGATTACGTCGCCGTTAGTGGGATTAACGGAGAATTGGATGTTCGATCCGCCGGTTTCTACGCCAATTTCCCGAATAATTGCCTTAGAATAGTCCCGGAGGCGTTGGTATTCTTTATCGGTTAGGGTTTGGGCGGGCGCAACCGTAATCGAGTCGCCGGTATGGACCCCCATAGCGTCAAAGTTTTCGATCGAACAGATGATCACCACGTTATCGGCTAGATCGCGCATTACCTCTAATTCGTATTCTTTCCAGCCAATTAGAGATTTTTCGACGAGAATTTGCGATGTAGGCGAACAATCTAGACCATACTGGGCCATCGGTTCAAATTCTTCTTGGTTATAGGCAATACCGCCCCCCGTTCCTCCTAAAGTGAAGGCCGGCCGGATAATGAGAGGATAGGAACCGATCTGATGGGCGATCGCTTTTGCCTCTTCTAAATTGTTGGCAATCCCCGAAGGACAAACGGGAACACCGATTTTCTCCATTGCTTTTTTGAATAGTTCCCTATCTTCGGCTTTTTCAATAGCGGGAAGTTTTGCCCCGATCAGTTCCACGTTATATTTTTCTAAAACGCCGCTTTTGGCCAAAGCTACGGCAGTATTGAGGGCAGTTTGGCCGCCCATAGTCGGTAGAATCGCATCAGGACGTTCTTTGGCGATAATTTTCTCGACAATTTCCGGCAGAATTGGTTCAATGTAGGTGCGATCGGCCATTTCTGGATCGGTCATGATCGAGGCGGGGTTAGAATTGACTAAAATTACCTCATAACCTTCTTCTCGTAGGGCTTTACAGGCTTGAGTTCCCGAATAGTCGAATTCACAGGCTTGTCCGATGACAATCGGGCCAGCGCCCAAGATTAGGATTTTCTGTAAGTCATCACGGCGTGGCATAGGCTTAGGGTTGCTTGAGGATAAACCCCAATCATTGTATATGTTGTCACCCCTCTATTCCCTAAAGCTTTATTTAGGTTTAATGACCTTATTCTAGCTGTCAGCCTTGAATCAGTGATCGGTGATCAGATCTGAGCCTTGCACTAGCGACTGTTCACTATCTCCCCGCTCCCCAACACCCAACCGATCACCGGATAGGTACTGATACTATTTGGGAACGATTGTCAAACAATTGTAAAACTTCGTTATATTTAAGGAACATTTGAGAGACTAAGGAGCATCGGAGTTGTGGCTTTATACGCAGATTTGCATCGGCATTTAGGGGGATCGGTAGTACCGAGAATTCTCTGGCGCTACTTTCACAGACATGAGCGGGATTTAGCGGCCAAATTCCAGGAATACCCCGCTTTTGAGGAATTTTACACCCGTGAACGCAATAGTTTAGATGAGTATTTGGAATTACATACCCTAGTCGAAAGTGTTCAAACCGCCCAAACTTTGCCCTATTTTATCTATCGTCTGATTCGCGGCGCTTACATCTTCGAGAATCTTGCCTATTTAGAATTGCGCTATACTCCCTACTATCGCACCGACGAACATTTGAACCAAACAGAGCGAATCGAGCAAATGCGCTCGATTGTCGAGATCGTCGGTCAAGCCTCGAAAATGAGCGAATATCCGATTATTACCAGTCAAATTCTCTGTATGCACTCGCGACTTCCCTCCGAAGTCAACAAAGCGATCGTTGATCTGGCCCTAGAGATGAAAGAATACGTCTGTGCGATCGATATTGCCGGGGGTGATTCCTACTACCAAACTCGACTAGAGGAATTTGCTGGTTTATACAGTTATGCCAGGGAAGAGGGTTTAAATACCACCGGCCATCTTTACGAAACAAAGGACGGTTGTTATCCCCAATTACTGCCCTATCTGCAAAGAATTGGTCACGGTATTCAAATTCCCCTACAATATCCGGAATTGCTGCCGGAAGTTGCCCGTCGTCATCAATGTTTAGAAGTCTGTCCCACCACCTATTTAAAAACTGGCACCCTCAAAAGTTTATCGCAATTAAAGATAGTCTTTGATCGCTGTTTTGAAGCGGGGGTTGATATTGCTATCTGTACCGATAATGCCGGTTTACACAATGTCCGGCTGCCCTTCGAGTACGAAAATTTACTCACCCTGGACGTGATCGATTTTCGACAATTACAAGCTTGTCAAGATGCGGCTTTTCGTCATGCTTTTGCCTGGCCCTACAGTCAAAAACCCGCCTCACTTTTAACTGGTTTGTTATCAGTGGATAATCCCAAATTACCGGTTTATCAGTAACAGAATTAACCTTAGTTCGGGTTAAGCAACTTCTTGACCGCTCCCGAACTATAGCATTTTTCGACTCTCCTGCATCTGGTTTGGGGAATTCTACTGAATCTTGATTAAACTCAACCCAAAGAGAGTATAGGTACAGAGAGAGCCGAGACCGAACATCAGGGAACGAGCGATCGGGACATTAGTGATATAAAAAAGGGAAAATAAAAGCCGGAGGATCACGAAAGCGATCGCACAGGTAGCGGCCAGGGAGGAGGAGACTCCTGTAACGTAGGCCATGAGAGCGGCGGCACTATAGATCATAAAGGTTTCAAAACCATTTTGATGGGCCCAAGTTGCTCGTTTAGCGTAGTCTGGGAGTTGGTCGAACATTGCCCGGGGGGCGGAGGTATTGTAACCCACCTTAGCCCTAGCGTAAGCGACCAGCAGAAAAGGTAGATAGACAGAGATAGCGGCAGCCACTATCGAATAGAGAAGAATGGCACTGACGGAGAGATTCATCGCTGAATTTAGTCAAAATAAAATAGGGTAACTAGCTTGCGTTGATCTTCCGCTTCCGCGCAGGTTTGCAAAAGGGTCTGACTGTCGTGGAAAGCAAAACAGATTAACTGTTGACAACGATTGATAATCTCGCGATTACAGAGGCTGCTGGCTTCCCCTAGGGATAGATGGTCATTTTCGGGACATTCCACCAGATGGATAACCTGCTGGAGTTGTTCTTGGGATTCCAGGGGCTGGCGATCGAGACTTTGGGGTAAGATCACGGTTAACAGATTAGGATCTGCCCGCATTGCCCCCTTAATGACGGCGGAATTGGTTCCCGTCGCCCCGGAGGTCATAATCCGATTGCCCGCCAGCACGAGGGCATAGGCCATCATTTCGATCAATTGCTGGTGCGTGATGGGAACGTGACGGGAACCCAATAAAGCGACGCGCTTAGAACCGGTCTGCTGAATGGCGGCTAGTTCTTGAGCTAGAGTGTCTAGGGTGTTAGTGGTATCTACAGATTGACTCAAAGACTTTTACTGCAAATTCGGACTGATTAACCGTCCGTTATTGTAGCATCGAATTGTCATGATCGGAAATTTGGCCCAAAAAACCCCAGCGACCGATCGAGGTGTTCTTTCGGTGGTGGTCCCCTATGATCCCTCAGAAATTGTTATTGGTGGGGAAGTGCCTCTAGATTCTGCGGTAAGATAGGTGCATAGACGATATTTACCCCAGAGCCATGACCACTTCTCCTGTTCCCCAAGGGGACGATTTTAGCGATCGCCAGATCCGTCCCGTACAATATCGGGATTTGGAAGACATTGAAGCTTTAACCCTGGATGACTTCGATGAGGATATTGATCGTCGCGCCCAAAATTTCCGCACGCAGGTGCAGCAGGTGCGGCCTTGGTTTGGGTTGTTTAAAATTCTCAGTTTTTTTCCCAATCCTCTCCAACACCGTTTTCATGTCTATGTGGCTGAGTCCATGGCCAATCGGGGAGAAGAAGGGAAAATTCGCGGGGCAATCCAAGTCACCCCTTTTAATAGTAGTCGCAGCACTTGGCGGGTGGAACAGGTGCGGGTGCATCCGGCGGAGTCTTTAAGCGAACCCAAGGGCATCGGGGCGCAATTACTGCGTTATTGTCTAGAAACGGTTTGGGAAGCGCGCACCTGGGTGTTAGAGGTTAATATCAATCAAAAGGACAGTTTGGCACTTTTCCGGCAACACGGTTTTCAGCCTTTGGCGGAATTAACCTATTGGTCTTTACCGCCGCAATTATTACAGGAATTGAGCAAACAAGAGGCAGATTTACCGAATTTACTGCCCGTGAGCAATGCTGACGCTCAATTACTTTATCAGTTAGATTGTGTGTCTATGCCGCCGCTACTGCGTCAGGTATTTGATCGCCATATCCAGGATTTTAAAATCAGTTTAGTTGATAGTTTGCTCTATCGCTGTCAAAGTTGGTGCGGCAGTCCGCAAATTAGTCGCGGTTACGTTTTTGAACCGCAACGAAAAGCGGCGATCGGTTATTTTGAATTAATTCTATCTAATCGGGATGAGCGACCCCATCAAGCGAAATTAATTGTCCATCCCGCCTACACTTGGCTCTATCCTAAGTTATTAATCCAGATGGCCCAGATCACTCGCAAGTATCCCCCTCGCTCGCTAGAGTTGATATCTGCCGATTATCAGCACGAAAGACGGGAATATCTGGAACAATTGGGAGCGATCCGCAGTTCCCACACCCTGATGATGTCGCGCTCGGTATGGCACAAAATCCGCGAAACTAAGCCAGAAAATTCCGCCCTCGCAGAAATGCTGCAGGGTTTACAACCGGTGCCGCGAACTCCTATCCCTAGTCGGATGTCTTGGTTAAAATGGCCCAATAATCCCCCCCTGGACCCCCTCGACAGTCCGGGGGAACTTCCCCCGGTCAAACCGCCCTCAGACCCCCCCGATCAGGGGCATCCAGTGTGATGGAAAGAGTCGCCGCCCTCGGCTTAGATATCGGCAAAAAACGGGTAGGAGTGGCAGGATGTGACGGTACAGGTTTAATCGCCACCGGTTTAACCACGATTATCCGTTCTTCTTTTGTTGCAGAAATATCACAGTTTGAGGCAATTGTCAAGGAAAGAAATATTAAGATTTTGGTGGCGGGACTGCCCTATACCATGGCCGGAGAGTTAGGATTTCAGGCCCAACAGGTGCAAAAATACGCCCAGAAACTAGCGATCGCCTTAGATTTGCCCCTCGAATACATTGATGAGCGTTGCACGTCCCTAGAGGCGGAAGAATTCTTAAAAGCCAAAAAACAGTTTTCCTCTTGGGATAAGGGAGCGATCGATCGGGAAGCGGCGGCGATTATTTTACAACAATGGCTCGATCGCCGACGGCGAGTTAATACTGTTGTTTGAGGAGATAACGGCAAGGGAACTGGTAGCCAAAGCCTCGACTAAAAACTCTCGAATATTTGTCTTGCCGATCGCTGCCATGATGGGGGATCGGATTAACTTGCGGGCGATTTTCGGGGGGATTATTGCTTGGCTAGGAATCGGGATTTTATGCCAATGATTGGTTTATTCATCGGTTTGTAGTCTTGTTTTAGCAATAATGCGGGTTTTCTTTAAATCTCCCTCGCTCAATTCTTCTCCCACCTGTAAACGGGTGGCATTAGTTTGGAGGACAGTGGCGGCGTTTTTTTCTCCCAATTGTAAGGCGGTTTTGGCCGCAGTTTGTAGCATGGTAGCGGCGGCTGCTCGATCGCCCTGTTTTAATTTTTCTTCAGCGATTTGGGTTTGACGATATTTGGCTAAAGTCAGAATCGATTTCTGAACTTGATCGTTTAATTGGGATTGATAGATAGCTTGGGAGGCGATATTAAGGCTAACAGTCGCAGTTTCTAGCCCTTTTTGACCGGAAGCGGGATCATCGTAGCGAATCTTCACCTTAGCTATGGTGTGAGTACCGGGGGGAATTTGGTCAATATAGAGATTGAGGAGGAGAATTTTTTCTTCATCTATCATTAAATCACCCAAACGGGTGATGTAAAAATTGCCCTCTTTTTGTAGGCTCATTTCTATAGTTTCTGGGGCAACTTGGGCAATGGGTTTTAAGTCGGCTAAATGAGTCCGAGCATCTAATTCTAATTGCAGGAAAGCGTTAGTTAACCGGACAGATTGCAAACGGTTAAATAGACGAGTAAATTCAATTAAAGCCTGTTCGGGTCTTTCGATATAAGATAAACTTCCGCCAGCGATATCGGCAATTTTTTCTAGGATATCTTGATTCCAATGATCGCCAAAACCGAAGGTATTTAAGGTGATACCGTACTCGGCCGCCACTTCGGCTAATTTTAAACAGCGTTGATTATTTCCGTGTTCATTTTCACCATCGGTAAGCAGAAAAATATGAGACACATAACCTTTGCTGCCGGTAGAACTTTCTTGAATACCTAATTTTATCCCTTCATCGATCGCCGTACCTCCTCCCGCTTGTAATTGTTGAATTTTTGAGCGAATTAAGGTCAGATCATCCTCTCGCGATTGGGAGGGAAGAATAACTTTGGCGCGATGATCGAAAGCTATGACCGAGAGACGATCGTTAACCCCGAGGGATTCTATTAAACTGAAGGCCGCTTTTTTGACCGTTTCTAGCGGTTTTCCCTGCATAGAACCGCTATGATCGAGAACTAAACAAAGATTAATCGGTAAATTTGTGTTGATCTGTTCACTGGTGGCGGCGATCGAGAGCATCAGTTGACGTTGACTGCTGTTTTGATTAGCATCGATATGACTGTCACTCAAGGCCGATTTTAGAGTTACCCGCATAAGAGTTTTTTTATCGTGGTCGTTGATATTTATATTGTAATGAGTATAGTTAAATTTGTGCTTATTTTCCCGTCTGGCATCGAGTTAGACAAGTTCGAGCATTGAGTGCATCTCATTTTTGTCAATCTACGATGCACACCTGTGGTTGTTCATATATTGGGAATAATTTAAGAGTCACTGATAATTCCCGATTGTCGATATTTCTACAAAGTTAAGATGCGGCCCCAGCAGTTCTTGTGGGAAATTTTACCGTGGCCGGTCGGACTTATTCTTTCGTGGAAGTCATGGCAAAATCTCTTTAACGCGAACTAAAGTTATTTACTCTTTTTGAGATGATAATAAATTGGAATCGATGTTAATCAGGGGAAGGGAGCCTGAACCAGTCATGACGACGGGAAAACGTCCATCCCACTTTTCGATTGCTCGTTGTTGTAAAATTTCTGCTGTTAGGTTTTGGCGCAATAGTTTTTGAGCTTCTGCCTGTCCCTTCGCGCGGTTGATTTCCGCTTTCGCTTCCTGTGCTGCTTGTTGTGCGCGAAAAGCTGCTTCTTGTGCCTTTTGTTCTGCTACTTGTTTGGCTTCAATCGCCGCGTTAAACTCTTCGGAAAAACCAAAATTAACGAGAGATACATCATTGATAATTATCCCATAACGTCTTAATCTTTGGGCGAGGGAATTGTCAATTTCACGTTTGAGTTCTCCTCGCTCTTGCAAGATATTTTGTACGGGACGTTGTGCTGTTGCTGCTTTGACAATTTCCGATACTGCTGGGTTGATAATACTGGAGACAATCACATTGATATCCCCAACTTGTTGATAAATCTGATTGACTTTGTCGGGGTCGATGTGCCAGTTAACGATAATAGTTGTTTCCACATCTTGCAAATCTTTGGAAGAGCCTTTTGCCTTTACTTCCGTTGTTTGGACTCGAACGTTGATGGGCTTGATCTTGGTGACAATCGGTATAACGGGATGAATTCCTTCATCGAGGATTTGTTTTTGCACTTTGCCAAAGTACATGACAACGCCGCGTTCGCCAGTATCAATAACGGCAAAAGGGCGCAGTATGGTAGTAAAAGCTAATATTAAAATTCCCCCCGCCATTAATGGTATTATATTGCGATTGTAATTCATGACAACTCCTGAGATATTTGATCGGTTTTATCGTACCACTGTTATTATAAGTAAGTAATCTCAATTAATTTTTAGATAGTGGGACAAGCTTCTGGTTCTTTGTATTTTATCTTTAATTGTAATTGGCTACTTAGTTGATGATAGGTGGTGCGTTACTTCAATCATAGTCCATCACACAATCACAGTGGATGATAGGTGGTGCGTTACGAGGGATTGTTACCTTCCAGTCACAGCAGCAATTTTGGCCGTCTAACGCACCCTACGTTTTACTTTTTGTTAACCACAAAGACAGGAAGTTAGGAATTTAACTAGGGGAGAGAAGGAAGGTGAGAGGAACCATTCAAGATAAAGCTGCGATCGCTTGTTCTAGGGCCAGGGAAATATGAGTCCAATGGGTTCCCCCCTGACAAAAAACGATATAGGGTTCCCGTAGGGGTCCATCGGCGGAGAATTCCGAGGTGCTACCATCGATAAACGTGCCACCAGCCATCACTACTTGGCTCTCATAGCCCGGCATTTGGGCAGGAATGGGATCCAAGTAGGAACCGATGGGAGAATAGGCTTGAATGGCTTTACAGAAGGCAATCAGCTTATCGGGGGAACCGAGTTTAATCGCTTGAATAATATCGCGTCGAGGCACAAAAGGAGCCGGATTGACTGGATAACCCAACTTATCGCCCACATAGGCAATTAAATGACTGCCTTTCATCGCTTCTCCCACCATTTGCGGTGCTAGAAACAATCCCTGATAAAGAAGACGATTTTGGTCAAAAGTTGCCCCTCCCTCGCTACCGATACCTGGTGCTGTCAGACGATAGCAGGCCATTTCCACTAATTCCGCTTTACCTGCTATGTATCCCCCGGCCGTGACGATTGTACCTCCGGGATTTTTAATTAGAGAACCGGCCATCAGATCTGCCCCCACGTGGGTGGGTTCTTGGGTGTTGATAAATTCTCCATAGCAATTATCGACAAAACAGACCGTATTCGGGTTTTGTTGTTTAACTATACGGACAATTCTCTCGATTTCGTCAATAGACAAACTCGATCGCCAGGAATAACCGCAGGATCTTTGAATATGTACTAAACGGGTTTGGGGTTTAACTGCTGTTGCCAAGGACAACCAATCGATCGCACCGGTAGAATCTAGCTCTAATTGCCGATAACTAACGCCAAAATCCTTTAAAGAACCTTGACCACTGCCCCTAATCCCAATTACTTCCTCTAGAGTATCGTAGGGCGCACCGGCTACCGCTAACATCTCATCCCCCGGTCGAAGAACCCCATACAAGGAACAGGCGATCGCATGGGTTCCTGAAACAAATTGTACCCGCACCGCTGCCTTTTCGGCCCCCAGGGCTTGGGCGAACACTTGATCTAAAGTATCCCGTCCCAAGTCATCATGACCATAACCGCTAACACTGGCAAAATGATGCACCCCGACGCGGTTTGCACGGAAAGCAGTGAGGACTTGACGGAGATTTTCCTTGACCTGTGCGTCAATTTCCGAAAAGATGGGGAGTAGGGCCTTTTCTGCCCTGTGGAGTAGAGAGGGGATATCCATCAAACAATAGACTGTGATATTTGTTACTATTTATTAAGCGTCAAAGTTCCCCCTGTGTCAAATCGAGACAGATAAGACAATGATGCTCTGTCTCCTGTTGTTTCCCTTTGGGTTATTCAATGACTGTTGCGACTTCCGAAAAACTTCCCATTGACTGGGTGACTCTCATCTACATGGCTTTTATCCACTTAGTGGCTCTTTTAGCCTTCTTGCCTAGCAATTTTAGCTGGGGTGCTGTGGGAGTGACATTGATTCTCTATTGGATTACCGGGGGTTTAGGAATTACCCTCGGTTTTCATCGTTTGGTCTCCCATCGGAGTTTTAAGACTCCCAAATGGTTAGAATACTTTCTGGTTTTCTGCGGGACCCTCGCTTGTCAGGGGGGTGCGATCGCATGGATAGGTTTACATCGTATTCATCATAAATATTCTGATACTGCTCCCGATCCCCACGATTCTAATAAAGGTTTCTGGTGGAGTCACATGGGTTGGATGCTGCACGAAATTCCTGCCGACGAAGAAATCGCTCGTTTTACCCAAGATATCGCCGACGATCCTTTCTATAAATTCTGTCAAAATTATTTTGTTCCTATCCAAATTGTTTTAGGCTTAATTCTCTATGCTATAGGTGGTTGGCCGTTTGTAATTTGGGGAATTTTTGTTCGCTTGGTCTTAGTTTTCCACTCCACTTGGTTTGTCAATAGCGCCACCCACAA
The DNA here is from genome assembly GCF_027532095.1 of Microcystis sp. LE19-195.1E. Lineage (NCBI taxonomy): Bacteria > Bacillati > Cyanobacteriota > Cyanophyceae > Chroococcales > Microcystaceae > Microcystis > Microcystis sp. LE19-195.1E. The sequence continues at coordinate 33,858 of NZ_JAPZSZ010000088.1, read as the reverse complement.
ATTTGGTTATGTTAGCCATGAATCCCACGATAATTCTAAAAATTGTTGGTGGGTTGCTCTCTTAACTTTTGGTGAAGGTTGGCACAATAATCACCATGCCTATCAGTATTCTGCCCGTCATGGTCTACAATGGTGGGAAGTTGACCTGACTTGGATGACCATTCGTCTGCTGCAAATTCTGGGATTAGCTACTAATATTAAGTTACCCCCCAGCACGGCAACGGCGACAGAAAGTTAGTTTTATCCAGTTGTTAAATAGATTATAAATCTAGCCGAACTTATGTTTAAGTTCGGTTATTTTTTCTCCGACTTAACCCAAATCTAACGGCTTTTCCCACGGCACAACTGAGGAATATAGGTACGGCGAATCCTCCCCCAAAAAACGAAATCATTGATAGGATAAACTTGATTATTTCCTCCTCTGTCGAACATTGACTGGGAAAGCACAACTCATCCCAAGAGCGAAGGATAACCAACCAAAAAAGAAAACACACAGGGGAAATAAGAGGCAAAAAACCAGACCCCCCGCTAGACAGCCTAATCCATTGGCCTTTCTATTCGATTTCTTCTCTGTCACCATCTCTATCGCTAACTTTTTCTAAGCCGTAGCATAAAAAGGTCAAACTATCAACTTTTTTAACAAATGTTTAATATTTAGGCTGATGTGCCGGAAAGACCCCGGAGAACGTATATTTAAAGCTAATCCCCAAATTATATTAAGTTTCTAATGAAAAAAATCTCGATTTTAGGCTCTACAGGCTCGATCGGCACTCAAACTCTCGATATTGTCACCGATCATCCCGATAAGTTTCAAGTGGTGGGATTAGCCACGGGTAATAATATTCAACTACTATCGGAGCAAATTCGGCAATTTCACCCGCAAATCGTGGCGATTAATAACGAAGGTCAACTAGAAGACCTAAAAAGCCTAATTTCCGACCTTGACTATACCCCGATTATCCTAGCAGGAAAGGAAGGAGTAATCGAAGTGGCCCGTTATGGCGATTCCGAAAGCGTCGTCACGGGAATTGTCGGTTGTGCGGGATTGCTGCCGACAATTGCCGCTATTACTGCTGGTAAAGATATTGCCCTCGCTAATAAAGAAACCCTGATTGCTGGCGGTCCAGTGGTGCTGCCTTTAGTGGAAAAACACCGAGTTAAATTATTACCTGCCGATTCGGAACATTCAGCTATTTTTCAATGTTTACAGGGAGTTCCCACTGGGGGATTAAAAAAGATTATTCTCACTGCTTCTGGGGGTGCTTTTCGCGATTTACCCGTGGAAAAATTGCCGCAAGTAACCGTAGCTGATGCCCTCAAACATCCCAACTGGTCTATGGGCAGAAAAATCACCATCGATTCGGCTACTTTAATGAATAAAGGTCTAGAAGTTATCGAAGCTCATTATTTATTTGGTGTCGATTATAATGCGATCGATATTGTTATTCATCCTCAAAGTATTATTCACTCTTTAATTGAGTTACAGGATACATCGGTTTTAGCTCAATTAGGCTGGCCAGATATGCGTTTACCCCTGTTATATGCCTTGTCTTGGCCTGAAAGAATTTATACCGATTGGGAACCTTTGAATTTAGTTAAAGCCGGCAGTTTAACTTTCAAAGAACCCGATCATCAAAAATATCCCTGTATGGGATTAGCCTACGCAGCTGGCCGCGCGGGTGGGGCAATGCCAGCAGTATTAAACGCGGCAAATGAACAAGTGGTAGCGTTATTTTTAGAAGAAAAGATTAGCTTCTTAGATATTCCCCGGGTGATCGAAAAAGTTTGCGATCGCTTTGCAATTCATAACACTTCTACCCCTAGCCTAGATGACATTTTAGCCGCCGATAATTGGGCGCGTCAAGAGGTATCTAACTGTCTGATTGCCAATCTGGTCTAGATAGTCTAGATTCTGTAGGGATGTTAACTCTAATGTCTCTACAGGTCTAGGATAGAAAAATTACTAATTTCGGCTATTTTTTCTAGATAACCTTCAATAAACCTCTTGCCTAATTAATTTTTGAGGGTTCAAAAACGGCAAAAATAAGGATTAAATTGCCTAAAATCCGTAAATAGACCATTTAATTGATTATTATTGATTCTTAATTATCCTGACTACTGACTCCTAACCCTAACAACAATTTTTGATTTTTACAATGAGGTCTAATGACCCTGAAACTTGATCAAAAATAAGATAAAATAAACAAGATAGCGGTTATTACTTTTAATTTTCTATGGTTACAACTTCTCTATCCCTCCCCGAAATCGCCAGAGAAACCCGTCAAGCGAGTCGTCAACTGGCTATCCTGACTAACGAAGAAAGGAATGAAGCTTTAGAGGCTATTGCTGAGGCTTTGACTGCCAATGCCGATAAAATACTAGAAGCTAATATCGCCGATGTTCAAACAGCCAAGGCGATGGAATTATCCCCAGCTTTATGTGCGCGATTAGAGTTAAGTCCCAGCAAATTAAAAGCCGCTATTGCCGGGGTGCGAGATGTGGCTAAATTAGCAGATCCTTTAGCTACGATGCAAATTAATCGGGAATTAGATCAAGGTTTAATTCTGCGGAGAATAACCTGTCCTTTAGGGGTTTTAGGCGTTATTTTTGAAGCTCGTCCCGATGCTTTAATTCAAATTACCAGTTTAGCGATTAAATCTGGTAATGGCGTTATTTTAAAAGGGGGGAAAGAAGCGATCCGTTCTTGTCAAGCTTTAGTAACAATTATTCATCAGGCATTGAGTCAAACTAAAGTTAATCCAGCAGCGGTACGATTATTAACAACACGAGAAGAAATTCAGGAACTCTTAAAACTCGATCAATACATCGATTTAATAATTCCTAGAGGTTCTAACGAATTTGTGCGTTATATCCAAAATAATACCCGCATTCCCGTCCTCGGTCACGCCGATGGTATCTGTCATCTCTACATCGACAAAGAAGCCGATTTAAGCAAAGCAATTAGGATTACCGTCGATGGCAAAACCCAATATCCTGCCGCTTGTAATACCATTGAAACTTTATTGGTTCATCAAGACATCGCTAGACAATTTTTACCCGCAGTGGCACAAGCATTAGAGGAAAAAAAGGTTAAATTATTGGGAGATGAAGCAACTCGTCAGATGATTAACGTACCATCGGCCACAGAACAGGACTGGCAAACCGAATATAGTGATTTAATTCTGTCAATTAAAATTGTCGATAGTCTGGAATCAGCGATCGAACATATTAATTATTACGGTTCTCGACACACGGAAGGCATTGTCAGCGAAAATTTTAACACGGCCAAAACCTTTAGCGATCGAGTCGATGCCGCCGGAGTTTTTCATAATTGTTCCACCCGATTTGCCGATGGTTTCCGTTACGGTTTCGGGGCCGAAGTGGGTATCAGTACCCAAAAAATGCCTCCCCGTGGTCCGGTGGGATTAGAGGGATTAGTGACCTACAAATACCAATTAGTGGGAGATGGTCATATTGTCGCCGATTATTCTGGGGAAAATGCCCAATCTTTCACTCATAAGGATTTATAGTCGAGAAAAAAGCCGATGTTTACAGGATTAATTCAAGCCTTGGCAACGATTCGGGTCGTGGATACTGATAGACTATATTTGTCTGTATCCTCTGATACAATTATCCGAGATTTAATGATTGGTGATAGTGTGGCTGTGGATGGGGTTTGTTTGACAGTCGAGGAAATTCTCCCAGAGGGTTTTCTGGCCACCGCTTCCCCGGAAACCCTACAGCGCACTACTTTGGGACGAAGGATTAAAACAGAAACCAACGTTAACCTAGAAACCTCTTTGCGGGTGGGTAGTAAAATCGGCGGTCATTTTGTCACCGGTCATGTGGACGGTATTGGCTGTTTAGTCGAATCGATAATCGTGGCTAATTCGTGGGAAATGACCTTTGCTGCCCCTAGTTCCCTAGAAGAGCAGTGGAATAACTACATAGCTCGTTATATCGTCGGTAAGGGCAGTATAGCTGTTAATGGCATTAGTTTAACCGTGGCCGATTGCGATGCCTCCGGCAGCTGGTTTAAAGTGGCTGTCATCCCCCACACCTACGCCGAAACCAATCTTTCCCATTTAAAATTAGGCGATTGGGTGAATCTAGAAGGGGATATTTTAGGCAAATATGTGGAAAAATTGTTAGGAATGCGCTCTTATCACCCTCCTACCGAGATTAGCCTTGAATTTCTGACTGAACATGGTTATTAGTTTTCCAGAAAAAGCCTTTTCAACATATAAATTTATTGGCAATTTATCCATTAATTTTAGTTTTAAAATTGCCAACCTTCCCGCTCCATTAAACCCTGAACATTGGTACAATCGATAGAAAAGTGTTGACAGACTGTGGGGATTTTGGGAGCATTAGGCTTCAAGGCTTCTTCGGTAATTACGCAACCGTCTTTTATCTTGGCACAGGCAATAATAAATGGGTCAGCCACTGGCTTTCCTTGTAATCTTGCTTTTTCACTCACTAAATCCTTAAAGTTTCTTATAGAAAAAATTTCAGCAATAAATAAAGTTTCCTGAGCAGTGGGTGGTAAAAATATTTGTTGATTGGAGTCTATCCAATCTAAAACAAATTGTTTATTATTGCCATATTCTACTTCGTTAAGCACTTCGCGTACTGATTTTAGCCTACCTTCTGACACAAGCAAATTAATTTTTTGCCAAACGGTAGGAAAACTTTGGGGAAAATAGTTTCCTAAAACCTTAAAACTACTTGTGTCAAAAATGTAAACCATCAAAACAGTCCTTTCTTTAATAAATATTTTTCAAGTTTTTCCACCGTAGCAACTTTTTTAATGTTTAGATAATCAGCAACGCGCTCAATATCGTATTGGCCTTGATAGTATTTATTGAACACCAGTTTTAGGTAATTTTCTCCCAAATATGTCGCCTGATTAGCATAGTAATCACCTCCAGATTTTTTATTTTTGTCCTGACTTTTTCTCACCTGCTCACTGTACCACTCGGTTACTTTAAGACTATATTCTTTCTGAGAAATAAAGTTATTATCTAATAGTTTTCGTAGAACTACTTCTCGACTAACCTTATAATCACTGGAAATTTTCGAGATAATTTTATCGTTAACTATTGTTTCTCTGATTATCTCAGAAAAGACATGATTAGGAAGCAAAAACTCTGCAGCAAATTTATTACAAAATATCTCGATATATTTATTTTCTCCTTGCAAACTATTAATATATCTATCGTCAGACTTAGTAATTCCATTAGTCTGCAAAAGAATATGTGCTAATTCATGAAAAATGGTAAATATTTGTCTAGATTTTTCCGTGCTATTATTAAGATAGATGATCGGAAATTCAATATCTATCAAGCAAAATCCCGAAATTTTTCGCTGCTTAAAAGAACGCTTAAAAATAAAAATACCGGCTTCTTCCACGGCACTCCGCCATTTTTTTAAGGCAGTTTCCTGATCATTCCAGGTCAGTTGTTCTTCTAGAGTAACGTTTAAATAATTTCTGATCTGTTCGGCTAATATCCTTAAATCATCACTAGAGCTAACCGCAATATCCTGAAAGATTTTCTTGGTACTAGGATTAATACCATTATTAATTTCCTGTAGCGACAATTGCATCGCTTTTGCTTGTCTTAAAGCATAGATAGTATCGGCGGCCAGGTTTTCGATTTCAAAGTCTGGCAAAGTTCTAAATTCTTGTTTTTCCTCCGCTTCTAGGGGAGGTTCTGGGAAAAAGAATAAAGCGAGAGGACGTTTATATATTTCTGCTAACTTTTCCAATTGACTATAGGTAGGAAAGTCCTCTCCTGACTCCCATTTCTCGATAACAGAAACCTCTTTTTTAAACTTGACCGCCACAGACTCAAGAGAATATCTCGCCCTTTCTCTTGCCCATTGGATTATCTTGGGATTAACGCCTGTCAGTTTCTCGCCCATCACTTTATCTTATCATCACCAGATAGAGATTTCTAGCTTGATTTAGATCATACAGTAGTTTTATTGTACTATATAATTACCTAAAATAGAGAAAATGTACCGATTTCTGGATAGGTCAGCGAGGGATTGATAACTTTTTACTATATAAAAAACCAGCCGAAAGCTTGACATTAGCCAAAATACCCAGACAATGTTAAGTTAAATTAACCAATAGCCTAGGCTTGTATTTAAGGAAAACCCCTTATGGTAGCAACACCAGTTCAACAGAAATACGACATCAAAGATATTAGTTTAGCCCCCATCGGCAAACAACGCATCGAATGGGCCGGTCGGGAAATGCCCGTTTTGCGTCAATTAGCCGAACGTTACGCCATCGAAAAACCCTTTGCTGGACTGCGTTTAGTCGCTTGCTGTCACGTTACCACCGAAACCGCTAATTTGGCGATCGCACTAAAAGCCGGTGGCGCTGATGCGTTATTAATTGCCAGTAATCCCCTTTCCACCCAGGATGATGTGGCCGCTTGTTTAGTCGCTGATTACGGCATCCCCGTTTATGCAATCAAAGGGGAAGATAACGACACCTATCACCGTCACGTTCAAATCGCCCTCGATCATAAACCCCAGATTATCATCGATGATGGTTGTGATGTAGTGGCCACCCTAGTTAAAGAAAGAAGTCACCAATTACCCGACATTATCGGTACTACCGAAGAAACTACCACCGGTATCGTCCGTTTGCAAGCCATGCTCAAAGCCGGGGTGTTATCCTTCCCCGCAATGAACGTTAACGACGCAGAAACCAAGCATTTCTTTGATAATCGCTACGGTACAGGTCAATCTACCCTTGATGGTATCATTCGCGCCACCAATATCCTCCTCGCCGGTAAAACGGTGGTTGTGGCTGGTTATGGTTGGTGTGGTAAAGGTGTGGCTATGCGGGCCAAAGGTTTAGGCTCTAATGTAATTGTCACCGAAATCAACGCCGTGCGGGCCATTGAAGCAGCGATGGACGGTTTCCGGGTTATGCCCATGGATGAAGCCGCTAAAGAAGGCGATATCTTCATCACTGTCACTGGTAACAAGCACGTTATCCGGGCCGAACATTTCGACCTGATGAAAGATGGGGCGATTGTTTCCAACTCCGGTCACTTTGATATTGAAATCGACCTGCAAGCTTTAGGCGCAAAAGCCGATAATGTCAAGGAAGTTCGCAACTTTACCCAACAATATAGACTAAAAAGCGGTAAATCCGTCGTTGTTATCGGTGAAGGTCGCCTAGTTAACCTCGCCGCCGCCGAAGGTCATCCTAGCGCCGTTATGGATATGAGTTTCGCTAACCAGGCGATCGGTGTAGAATACTTGGTTAAAAATCAAGGTAAATTGGCCCCCGGCATCTACTCGATTCCCTACGAATTAGACCAAGAAATCGCCCGCTTGAAACTGCAAGCCATGGGGATTGAAATCGATACTCTCACCGAAGCCCAATTAGAATATATCAACTCCTGGACTTCCGGAACCTAATATCAGTTATCAGTTATCAGTTTTCAGTTTTCAGTTTTCAGTTTTCAGTTATCAGTTATCAGTTATCAGTTTTCAGGAGTTAGGAGTCAGGAGTCAGGAGTCAGGAGTCAGTACCCGCCACTTCATAATTCATAATTCATAATTCATAATTCCCACTTCCCACTCCCTTTTTTTACTTTTAAACTGTTTTCTAAATCATAAAAAAATATGACTGAATGGATTACAAATACAATGACTTCCATGGGCTATTTAGGCATAGCCCTATTAATGTTTTTAGAGAATCTTTTTCCTCCCATTCCCTCAGAATTAATTATGCCCCTGGCGGGTTTTACCGTCCATGAGGGACAAATGGAATTTATTCCGGCAGTGGTAGCGGGGATTTTTGGTACGGTCATCGGAGCGCTACCTTGGTATTGTCTCGGTCGGGTTGTGGATGAGGAAAAAATCGAAAAACTAGCCGATAAATACGGCAAATGGATTACCGTTTCCGCTAAAGATATTCAAAAAGCTAATCAATGGTTTAACCGTCACGGTAGTAAAGCGGTTTTACTCGGTCGTTTGGTCCCCGGAGTGCGAACTTTGATTTCCCTACCCGCCGGGATGAATCACATGGCGATGATTCCCTTTTTATTTTACTCCACCATCGGCACGACCCTCTGGGTCGTTTTTTTAACAGCAGCAGGTTACTTTTTAGGGAAGAATTACCCCCTTGTGGAAGAATATCTGGCTCCCGTCTCAAAAATCGCCCTACTTGCCCTAGTTATCTGGTTTATCCTCTGGATTATCCGCAAACGTAACCGCCGGTATGAGTAAATGTTGATGAGAGGTGGTGCGTTACGACGGATTATCACCTTCGAGTCACAGCAGCAATTTTTGCCGTCTAACGCACCCTACGTTTTACTACGTTTTACTGCTTATAAAGGGGCAAAAGGATAAGAATATACGAGGTTTTAATATGCCAACAATTAAACTACGTTCTCAGATTGGTAGAGATGGAATCTTACATTTAGATATACCGTCCGATTTTAAAGACACTGAAGTAAATGTTACAGTAACCGTTGAAGCGGTTCAAGAAGTCAGTGAAGATTTAGCAAGTAGAAAAGAGGAAAGAAAACCTCGCTATAATGCCTGGGGCAACCCAGTAGTAGAGCAATCTATTACCCAAGCTATTTCAGGAATGCGCCGCCTTCAAAAAACTGTAGCTTTACCTAAAAGTGAAATTCGTGCCATGCGAGAAGAAGGGAGGCGGTTTTGATTGAGTTCGTTTTAGATTGTTCGGTAGCAATTAGCTGATGTTTGGTCGATGAAGATAACGATTATGCTAACGCAGTATTAGACATAATGCCAAACGCCGAAGCATTTGTTCCCGAAATTTGGTCTTTAGAGATTGTCAATACTCTCCTAGTCGCAGAAAGAAGAAATCGGATGACGGTCGAGCAAACTCAAGCATCGATTAATTGGTTACAGTCTTTACTTATTACTATTTTTGGATTACCGCCGCGATGATTGGATTTTTCTGGGAGGTCAGGGATTCATGAGGAAAGGATGATATATAATGATAGTCTATGACAGAGAGAGACATTAAATACTGTTTGGTATTAGGAGAAAAGCTTTGCCACTGATTAAAATACCAAGGAATTATCTGATTGCTGAAGATGAAAATTTCATTACAGCAGACGTGCCAGATTCACTGCTTCAGCTTTGGCAAAAAGATTATCAAAAGGTGGTTAAAGCCAAAGGTATTCTTAAGGATAAAAAAGCGGCAATGCTATCTCATGTAGAGTCTCTTCGTCGGGAGTGGGATGGATGAAATACGTCTATGATACCAATATTTTTATTTATTATTTAGCCGATGATGATATAGTTACTTCTTTTTTCTCCCCAGCTTTTTTGAGTTTGCATCAGATTTTTATCTCACCAATTGTCAGAATTGAGTTACTCAGTTTTCCTACTTTGTCTAAGGAAGAAGAGCAGATAATTGAAGATTTACTCTCACAGTTTGAATTAATTCCCATATTGAGAGAAATTGAAGATCTGACTATTCAACTGAAACGACAGTATAAAATCAAGATTCCCGATGCCATTATTGCCGCGACAACATTGAGCCAAAATGGATGTTTGGTAACTAGAAATGTTGATGATTTTAAGGGGATTTCCAGTTTAAATATTAAAAACCCGTTTATTGATGAGGGGTAAAGAATAGTAGAAGAGCGAGAATTAAAAGTTGACTTATCTGCAAAGTAGCTTACTACTGGAAACCGATAGATTGATGACAGCAACCAGTGCCAGGTATTGAAGTAGGAAAAAGCCTATGTTTTCGTTCTAGAAATCTCCAAAACTAAGCTTGACAAATTGCCTGAAGTTGTTATATCTTACAGGTTACGAGTCTTTGCGCGAGAGAAGAAAAAACGAGAATCGACCAAAGACCCCCTGTTCCCTTCTCAGATCCACACGCTACGGCTAGGAACATCTCGGCGGGAAAGTGCGTTAGCTAATTCGTACCAACTCCATTTTCCTTTTCCTTTTTCAACTAATTGGAGAAGCACCAATTCAAGTTGGGTTAACTGTACGGTATCTTTCATGATTAATCCTCTATACTTGGGTGAAATAAAACGCCAAATCCTTCTTTTAAACCATAATCTTCAAGGGTTGCTGTGTGAGCATTATTCCACAACTTGTAAGCCATATCTGGATCGGGTGGCTGTCCAGTGGGATAGCCTAGTTTTTTATTTCTTGATAGGATAATTTAAGAATTTTACCTCCCGCTTTAGATGGGTCAAATAGCCTGCCGCTAATAGCTCCTGTCTCTTGCATTATAGATTAATTCATCAGTCCTTTATTTTGATTTTTTAATTTTAGTAACAGCTATTTTTTATGAGAACAACCTTCCCCAAAATCATTTTTCAAGATTTTTCACCTGATTAAGGGCATCTTGGTAATCAACCATCTTGTTCTGTTGCGCGTAAAGTTGTGCCGCTTGATTGTAGTCAGCGATCGCACCTTGCTTGTCTCCTAAGTCAGACTTGGCATTCCCGCGATTGTAGTAAGCTAAACGGCTTTTACTTCGGATCACCGATATAGACTCCAAAAGGGTTATAGCTATTGGATCATGCAGGTTAAGCGCCGTTTAGCTTAGGCAGCAGCATAGTCAGGTTTGATTTTAATGGCTTGATTGTAGTCTGCGATCGCACCTTGCTTGTCTCCTAAGTTTTTCTTGGCAATCCCGCGATTGTTGTAGGCATCAGCATAGTCGGGTTTGATATTAATGGCTTGATTGTAGTCTGCGATCGCACCTTGGTAGTCTCCTAAGTCATCCTTGGCCGACCCGCGATTGTAGTAGGCAGACACATAGTCGGGTTTGATATTAATGGCTTGATTGTAGTCAGCGATCGCACCTTGCTTGTCTCCTAAGTTTTTCTTGGCAACCCCGCGATTCAAGTAGGCAAGAGCATAGTCAGGTTTGATTTTAATGGCTTGATTGTAGTCTGCGATCGCACCTTGGTTGTCTCCTAAGTCAGACTTGGCATTCCCGCGATTGATGTAGGCAGCAGCATAGTCAGGTTTGATTTTAATGGCTTGATTGTAGTCTGCGATCGCACCTTGCTTGTCTCCTAAGTCAGACTTGGCAACCCCGCGATTCAAGTAGGCAAGAGCATAGTCGGGTTTGATATTAATGGCTTGATTGTAGTCTGCGATCGCACCTTGCTTGTCTCCTAAGTTAGACTTGGCATTCCCGCGATTGATGTAGGCATCAGCATCGTCGGGTTTGATTTTAATGGCTTGATTGTAGTCAGCGATCGCACCTTGCTTGTCTCCTAAGTCAGACTTGGCAATCCCACGATTGTTGTAGGCAAGAGCATAGTCAGGTTTGATATTAATGGCTTGATTGTAGTCTGCGATCGCACCTTGGTAGTCTCCTGATTCACCTTTGTTATAGGCACTGTTAAGCCACTCCTCGGCGGTCAATTGTACAGTTTTGGGGTGTAACTCTGGCTTAACTTGGGTAATGCCCCACTGTAGCCGATAAAAAGCCGTAGCATCATCAATCTGCTCAAACTTAACCCAATTAAGTTCTTGTAGGAATAGTAAATCACTAGGAATATTATTAACCCCTGGTAACAAAACAGGAATAACAGGAATTTTTTGATTAACAAATTTAGTAATAAGCGATCGCAGTTCCATGACCTGCCACGTTCCTAATCCCTTAGTACCAATAATAATAGCTGCCGATTTAATCAGGGGAATAGCTTTTTGAATTTCATCCTGAAATGACATCCCTGGTGGGATTTGTTCCTCATCTAGCCAAGGTTTTAACCCTCGTTCCCTCAGTTTTTTAGCGATCACCCTTACTTGCGGTTTATCCACACTATTATGAGCCAGGAAAACATCAAACTGCTGAGACATTTAAAGAACCTCCTCCCCTAATTTTCAACCCCAGCAATCTCTGCTAGAGCCAGTGCATACCGACTTAAATCCCGCCTGAGAGCCTCTAACTCCCTTCGCAATTCAGATTCTTCTGTCCATTGCTGCTCGTATTCCTTCGGACTGACATCAGCAGGGCGCTTGGCCTCCCAAACCTGCAAGCGAGGATGCCACTTGGCTAGAAAACGGCGCAACCCCCGATTCAGGACAGCGATCGCAATACCGCCCACTGAATTGCGAGAAGCCCCCACATCGGGACCAGCTTCCTTGAGAATCTCGCGGGTTGTCCCAAATAAACTATACAGCGAGTTCAAATCCTCACGCAGCAGCCCTTCTTCCCCCTCCAGTGGCTCTACAGCAATGCGCGTCACCAATTCCACATAAAGTGACCATGCAGCCCTTCTCTCAGTCGGATCTGCCTCCCATTCGGCTGAACCAATACCAAAAGGAAGACTGACAGACACTTTCTTCAATACAGCCGGATCGCCCTTCATCTGTTTCCCCTCGCCTCAGCCTCTAATGTTGCCATTCTCCTTTCCAATTATATGACGGGATTTAGCTTATTACTCCCAATATTGGGCTGGGTGGAGAGTGGCGATTGTCCTGAAAAAAACGGCTCCGACTAGATGCAGAAATCGTTAGAATAATCAAAGAATGACTTCTCCTGAACGATAGTCATTTCCGAAACACAACAGGCTCTTTTCTTCTCTCTGTCTCTAGTTAAATTTGTCACCACTGGGCAAAAATTAGCCAAAATGAGCCAAATAACCTCTCGAAAAGTTCCTCTGGGAAGTTCGATTTTTCCTCATCAACATCGCCTTTCTGCTGAAGAAATAGCGAAAATTGAGGCTGAGGATAAAGCTTTAGCTCGGCGTTGTCGAGAGATTTTTGACCGCGTTTATCCACAATTAGCAGGGGAATATTATGACTGGTTTATTGTCATTGAGCCTGAGAGTGGGGACTATCGCTGGAGCAAATTCTTGATGAAGATTTTCTGCCTTTTTAAATATGATTGTTCCAAACTTACCGTACAAAATCAAAAAAAGAAGACAATTATTGCCGACCAATAAAAAACAATTTTGAGGCAGAATGATAAAGTAGCTCATGTTATCAGAGCGATCGCCGCTTGGGATCAAGGTTCTGGTCGGTAATGCGTTATCCTCAGAAAAGGGAAACTCAACTTTACTAGGCATGAGCAGATGCCCCTTGGTCATCCTGAATCATCTGCCCCAGGATGTTTGCTGCTGCTGTTGCGTCGTAGGGCCACCAAATTGGGTACTCTGATGCGGAGAAGATGAATTGTAGTTCAGCGTCTGGGATTTGTGTGGCTAGGAGTTTGAAGAGTGATAATTTGTCTGACTGGCCCAGATTATTGACCAGAGGAATTAACTCAGCGAGTGACATGGCTTAAACTTCTAGAGGTGCGAGAATAAATTCTCAATAAAATCTTAATTGGGGGTATTATCTGGAAAAATTCGTCTAGTATATAGTCAGAGAGAGTTTTAAATAGTTTAGAAACATTCTTTGGTATGTAAAACCTATGGAAGTTAGAGAGATTAAAATTCGTGTTGACGCGGAATCGGCCGAAATTTATGAATCAGCTATATTTGCTGATCGCCAAAAGCTTGATGCTCTTCTTAGTTTGAGGTTGAAAGAATTTGCTAGAAAACGCCGCCCACTAGAGGCTATTATGAGTGATATCAGTCGGAAAGCACAAGCTAGAGGCTTAACTCCCGAAATTTTGAGTAATTTGCTAAGTGAGTAAAGTGCGATACGTTTTTGATACCAACGTAATCATTAGCTCTTTGCTGTTTGAGGGCAGTAATCCTGACTTGGCAATTAGGTATGCACTCCAAAACGGCAACATTTTGTTCTCATTAGAACTAATAGAAGAAATTGACGAAGTTCTCAGTCGTGCAAAGTTTAGAAAATATATCACAGATCAAGAAAGGGAAGAATTTTTAGACAGCTTTATAGATAGGGGAATATTGATTGAGGTGGTAGATGTTGTCAACGAGTGCCGTGATGCCAAGGATGACAAGATTTTAGAGTTATCGCTTAGTGGTAAAGCTGATTTGATTATCAGTGGAGATAAAGATCTGTTGGTTCTTAATCCTTTTCGCTCAATACAAATACAATCTGTTGATCAGTTTCTAAAAAGTGTTGGTCACTATCCACCAAACAAAAAGGAGTGAAAATAATCACTCCTACTGATAATCAGAAGAAAAAATGGCTTAAACCTAGAGAGCGTTGGCTCCCGCTACTACTTCTAGCAATTCTTGGGTAATAGCGGCTTGACGCGCCTTGTTGTAGGTACGGCTTAAAGTCCCGATTAACTCGCTGGCGTTCTCGCTGGCGTTACTCATTGCCGTCATCCGGGCTGCTAATTCACTCGCTGCCGATTCCTGGAGAGCGCGCAGTAATTGGTTATTTAAGTACAAAGGTAGGAGAGAATCGAGGATTTGGACGGGATTCTGCTCAAAAATCATGTCTTGGGGAAAAACCTGCGCTGGTTGGCTGGCCATTTTTTCCCGTTGTACCTTAAATTTTCCTTCTTTAGTCACCAAACGGAAAATCTCGTCATCCTGTACCGCTAAACCTTGGGTAGTTAAAGGTAACAGGGTTTGAATCACCGGAGTGGCACTGATCAGGGAGATAAAACGAGTATAAATTAACTCGACGCGATCGACTGTTTCCGATAAAAATAAGGAAAGCAATTCATCCCCAATCGTGCCAGCTTCATCGGCAGTGGGAATCTGTTCGAGGTTAATAAATTTGGCGGCAATGGGAGCATTCCGGCGCTCGAAATACTGTGCCGCTTTCCGGCCGGCAACCACTAATTGATACTTAATCCCTTGCTCTTTTAATTCATTCATCCGTTGTTCGGCACGACGGATGACGTTAGTATTATAACCGCCACAAAGACCTCGATCGCCTGTGACTATTAACAGAGCCACGGTTTTTACTTCCCGTTGGGCCAGTAGGGGTAAATTAACATCACTAAAGGCTAAACGACCTTGGAGATTATAAAGTACCTGAGCGAGGGCATCGGCAAAAGGACGGGTACAGAGAACTTGTTCTTGGGCGCGGCGCACTTTTGCGGCCGCCACCAGACGCATGGCCTCGGTAATTTTTTTGGTATTTTTGACCGATTGAATTTGGTCGCGAATCGCTTTGAGATTAGGCATAATTCAGTTATCAGTTATCAGTTATCAGTTATCGGTTATCAGTCAAGAGTCGGGGTTTAGGAGGGAATGGAGAGGTGGGGAAACAGGGAAATGGGGAGATAGGAAAATTTCAACTCATACCCCAAAACCCCAAAACCTCAACACCCCATCCCCCAAAACCTAACCCCCATTACCAACATTCATTTACTGATTACCGAGATTATTTAAAAGCCTGTTTGTACTCGTTGATGCCATCTTTGAGCAGGCCTTCCGCTTCGTCGTTGAGTTGTTTTTCAGTGCTGACGATCTCAACGTAGCGAGGTTTGCTGGTTTTCAGGTATTCCCGTAAACCGGTGCAGAAATCGATAACTTTATCGGTGGCGATATCGTCGAGATAACCGTTTAAACCGGCATAAACCACCGCCACCTGTTCCCAAACGGCGAGGGGGAAGTTTTGGGGCTGTTTGAGGATTTGACGCAGACGTTGACCGCGAGCGAGTTGTGCTTGGGTGGCCGCATCAAGGTCAGAAGCGAATTGAGCAAAAGCTTCTAATTCGTCAAACTGGGCTAATTCGAGTTTTAATTTACCGGCAACTTTCTTCATCGCTTTCGTTTGGGCCGCCGAACCCACGCGGGATACGGAAATACCAGCGTTAATAGCGGGACGGAAACCAGCGTTAAAGAGGTCGGTGGAGAGGAAGATCTGACCGTCAGTAATCGAAATTACATTGGTGGGAATGTAGGCAGAAACGTCACCTGCTTGGGTTTCGATAATCGGCAGGGCGGTCATGCTGCCACCACCGAGGGCATCGCTGAGTTTAGCGGCGCGCTCTAGTAAACGGGAGTGGAGATAGAAAACGTCGCCGGGGTAAGCTTCCCGACCGGGAGGACGACGCATGAGCAGGGATAGCTGACGATAAGCTTGAGCCTGTTTGGTGAGGTCATCGTAGATAACTAGGGTCGCTTTGCCTTTATACATGAAGTATTCGGCGATCGAAGCTCCGGTGTAGGGGGCGATATACTGGAGGGTGGCGGGGTCGTTAGCGTTAGCGGCCACCACCACGGTGTAATCCATGGCGCCTCTTTGGGTGAGGGTGTCGATTACTTGGGCGACGGTGGAGGCTTTTTGACCGATGGCGACATAGACACAGATCACGTCTTCGCTTTTCTGGTTAATGATCGTGTCAATGGCGATCGCTGTTTTACCGGTTTTTCTGTCACCGATAATTAACTCCCGTTGACCACGACCGACGGGAATCATGGCATCGATAGCGGTAATGCCGGTTTGCATCGGTTCACAGACGGATTTGCGAGCGACAATACCGGGGGCGGGGGATTCCACCAGACGGGTTTCGCTGGCGAGGATGTCCCCTTTACCGTCGATGGGACGACCGAGAGCATCAACCACGCGGCCGACTAAGGCTTCACCCACGGGAACCTGAGCGATTTTACCGGTAGCTTTCACCGTACCGCCTTCTTTAATCCCGAAACCGTCACCCATTAACACTGCACCGACGTTATCTTCTTCGAGGTTAAGGGCGATGCCGACGGTTCCATCTTCAAATTCTAATAGTTCTCCCGACATGGCTTGTTGTAGGCCGTAGATGCGGGCAGTACCGTCACCCACTTGCAGGACGGTTCCCACGTTGGAGACCTGTACTTCTTGGTTATAGGATTCGATCTGTTGACGAATAATCGTGCTAATTTCGTCGGGTCTGATAGCTACCATAGTTTAATCTGGGAAAAAGTAAAAAATTAGAAGGTGAAAAAACGGCAAAAAAGGGAGATTAGATGACCTTAGCGCAGGGAGAGGCTGAGGCGTTGTAGTTGACCGCGAATGCTGGCATCAAAGACCTGAGAACCGACTTTGATCACCACACCACCGATCAGGCTGGTATCAACTTTGGTTTTCAGTTCGACCACATTCGCCCCGGTCAGGGTTTTCACTTTGTCGATGACGATTTGTTTTTGGCTATCGTTCAATTCGGTGGCCGAGGAAACTTCCGCTAAAACGGTGTTAGTCAGCACTCTAGCCAGGGTGAGATATTGTTGACAAACGGGTTCTAAAAATTGAATCCGACGTTTATCGACTAATAACATCATGAAGTTAGTTAAATAGGGATTGGCACTGGTTCCCATTACTTGGGAAAGAACGGCTTTTTTAGCTTCTTCTTTGATGACGGGATTGCCGATAAAAGCTCTTAGATCGGGAGCATTTTCCAACAATTCTAAGAGGGATTTAATTTCGCCGCCGATCGCTTCTAATTGTCCGCTGCTTTGGGCGACGGAAAGTAATGCTTGGGCGTAGGGTTCGGCGATTTCTGAACTGATTAAACTTCCCTGCATCTATTTACCTCCTAGGTTGGCCAAACTGCGATCAATTAGGGTTTGTTGTACCGATTCTTCCAGGCCGGTGCTTAACTGGGATTCCACGTTAGCTAAGGCTAAAGCGGTAATTCTTTGGCGTAATTCTACTAAAACGCGATCCTGTTCCGCCGAGAGATCTTTAGCGGCACTTTCGCGCATTCTTTGAATATCGAGTTCGGCTTGGGCGGCGATGTCGGCGGTGACAGCTTTAGCTCTAGATCGAGAGTTATCGATAATTTTTTCCGCCTCTTGTTTTGCCAGGGCGAGTTTTTTCTGTTCTTCGGCGAGGGCGGTAGCGGCAATATTTTTCCGGTTTTCAGCTTCGGCTAAAGCTTCCGCAATCTTCGACTGACGTTCTCCGAGGATTTGTCCGAGAACTTTGCGGCCGTAGAAGATGATTAAACCGAGCAGAATCGAGAGGTTAAATAGGTTAGTTCCTAAGATATCGGTGTTGATGCCGAATCCTTCTGCTGCCGCTTCCTTCGCCTCCGTGGCTAATAATAAAACTGTGTCGATGATCATGATTATTGAGGGCGGGGAGTAGGTTATTCAGTTATCAGTTATCAGTTATCAGAGGTAAGTTATCAGTCTTCTAACTCCTGACGACTGAGTTCTATCTTTTTACTGATCACTGTTATTAACCAATGGCTGGGGTTTAGCGAACGAGTTCGGGGCCGAGGAGTTTTTCGAGAATTTGACGGGAAAGAGAGGCCACTTGTCCTTCTAGAGAACGAAAGGCTTCTTCTTTCTGTTGGGCAATTTCGGCGGCGACGGCTTCCTTACGGGCGATCGCTTCTTTTTGGGCTGCGGCAACTCGTTCGCTGGCTAGTTTTTGGGCCTCGGCTTGCGCTTGGGCGATAATCTCTTGGGATTGTTTACGAGCCGAACTTAATTGCAATTCGTACTCTTGTACCAGTGCTTCGGTTTTGGCTAGTTGTTCTTTGGCTCCGCTTTCTGTTTGCCGAATATACTCCGCCCGTTCATCTAAAACTTTACTGAGGGGTTTATAAAAAACGGCGTTCAGGATCACTGCCAAAAGAATAAATTGTAGTGCCATCACTGGCAGGGTGGCATCGAAATCAAACATTGATTTATTCCTGATAAATAGAAGCTATAGGCAGGTTCAAAAAAGGAAGACGATCCCCCTGCTTTAACAATGAACAGTCAGGGGGGATCAGCAAAATTCCCTTAACTAGCTATCAGCCTTCCGTCCCAAAAACCAGACTTTTTAGTTGGCTCCTTTGGCGTTTTTTGAGAGTTTTGAAAACTCTGCCGCCAAGCTGGGGACTGGGGGCTGATAGCCCACTGCTTTTTTAATTAGGCGAAGGGGTTAGCGAACAGTAAAACGAGAGCGATAACCAAGCCGTAGATGGTTAAGGATTCCATGAATGCCAAGCTGAGGAGAAGGGTACCACGAATTCTTCCTTCAGCTTCGGGTTGACGGGCGATACCGGAAACAGCTTCTCCAGAAGCGGTTCCTTGACCAACGCCGGGGCCGATAGCGGCTAAACCAACGGCGAGGGCGGCGGCGATAACGGAAGCGGCAGCTACTGTGGGGTTCATGGTGATTTTTTCCTCTATTTACTAATCAATTTCAATCTGTTGTTTACAGAGCGCGTTCTCAGCCGTAAAAAATGGCTGGTTTTCTGCTCAAAACTCCCGAAAGAGTTTTTGGGAAAGAACGATCTGGGAATTCAGTTGCTCATCCTGAATTCGACCAATAATTTCTTAGTTATTATCCTATTATTTGGACACTTTTCCCTAAGAAATTTTTCTTTTTTCGTCCTTCGCTTTTAAGCGTGTTCTTCTTCGTGTTCCGATTCCAGGGCCTCATGGATATAGGCCCCGGCAAGGGTGGCGAAGACAAGGGCCTGAATAGCGCTGGTAAATAAACCGAGAGCCATCAGGGGTAGGGGTACGACTAGGGGGACAAGGAAGACTAATACGGCCACTACCAACTCGTCCGCGAGGATGTTTCCGAAAAGACGGAAGCTGAGGGAGAGGGGTTTGGTAAAGTCTTCTAAAATTTTGATCGGTAATAGCACGGGAATCGGCTCTAGGTAGTGAGCAAAGTAACCGAGTCCTTTTTTACTGATGCCCGCGTAGAAGTAAGCGAGGGAAGTCAGTAGGGCTAACGCCACCGTGGTATTGATGTCGTTAGTGGGGGCGGCTAATTCTCCTTCGGGCAGTTCGATTAACTTCCAAGGAATCAGGGCCCCTAACCAGTTAGAAACGAAAATAAATAAAAATAGGGTGCCGATGAAGGGCAACCAGGGTCGATATTCCTTTTCTCCTAGCTGGTTTTTGGCTAAATCGCGCAGAAATTCCAGAACGTACTCCATGAGGTTTTGAATACCGCTAGGAACTTTCTGGATCTTGCGGGTAGCGGCGATCGAGGCGATGATTAAGATAGCGAAGACGATCCAGGAGACCGCAATCACTTGCCCGTGAATTTTTAGTCCGCCGATGTGCCAGTACCAGTGTTGTCCCACTTCCAGGGAAGCGAGGCTATAAAAATTAAGCACACTTAAACTGTCTAACATTTTCACCTTGGAGAGATTCGGGTTCGCAAATCAGGGTTATTTTAACGGTGAAAGGGTTTAGGAATCGGCTTTCTGCTCCAACTTGAAGATGGTTTGCAGAGTATAGACGATGATCGCCCCTTTATAGGTCAAAAAACCCAAAAAAACTGGCACTATGTGCAGTTCTTGCCAACGACTGGCGATGATGATTAATCCAGCGAATAGGGCTAATCCTTTTTTGCCCACCCGATTTTTGGTTACCCCCAATTTTTCCACTTCCCCGGCCAGGAGTTTTAGGTAAACAACTCCCACCATTGCCCCTAATAGGTAATTAAGGGCGGTATTGAGGGAATAAAACCACCACACGGGAATAAAGATCAGACCGCTTAAGATCAGGGTGGTGATCAATAAGGTGTTTTGTAGTTGATAGTATTCCCGCATCGGATCTGACGGCGGGTTGGTTTCTGGGGTTGGGGGAGATTCGATCGATGGATCAGACAAGGTACACCTAAATCAGCGATAGACTAATCTCAATATCTAGATTGCTTTCCGAGCTATGACGCTCAGGTGAGCCACAAGACATATTATCACGGCAGTGGCAACAATTATTAAGCAATTGTAAATGGCCATGATTCCCCCCGCTCTCAGCCGTCATCAGCTTTTTTCTCCCCCCTCCCCTGCTCCCTTCTCCCCACTTCCCCAACTCCGGCGCTCCCTCTTGCCTGTTCCCTAAAACCAGAGACTTCCTACCTCTGCTTGGGAAAAGGTAAGGGTCACTATTTTTGGCTCTTCTGGTTTCTGTGTGGAAACGGGGTCTATACTGATAGAATATCCGCAAAATAGTCCTAAAAGTCTTTACCAGTAAACATTTCACGATTCTATAAGCAAAAATTATCACACAAAGTCGAGAAGAACCCTATTATTTTTTTCTATCTTGATTTTTAAACTGAACATCTATAAGAAAAAAAGTTTTTGTGTGCTTCTCTCTGACAACAATCTCTAGGCAAAAAGCCCGAGATTTTTTTTAAAGCTGATAACTGATCACTGATCACTGATAAAAACTAACTGGGAACAATATTTAAGAAAGCATCGAAGTCTTTTAATGCTTCTTGGAATTGAGTAGCAGCAAGACTAGCATCTTTTTCTTTGGCTGCCGCATCGATACGTTCAAAGTGAACGAAAAGATTTTTCGCTAACTGCTTGGCTTTTTCTTGGTCTTTGGGCAGTAAATTACGGGATAATCCTACCATTTCCTGACGCAATTGCCCCAAAGGACCGTGGATATAGGTGCGAGTATCTACCCAATTTTTGTCAGCGATGAGGTCTTGCAAAACGCTCATTTTTTGGCGAAATCCTTCTATGGGTTGGATGTAAACCTGTAACTGTTCGATTTTTTGCGGACTATAGACGGTGGGGATAGTTGCTTGGGGACCACTGCAACTAACCAGCAGCGTAGTAACTAGGACTAAAACTAGGGAAATAATCGAGCGAAGACGTGGCATTGGTTTATATGTACTATTTAACAAACTATTGACGTTCTCTCCCTTAACCAGTCAAGGTATCGGGACGATTTTTACTTTATCAGAATTTTGGGTTTAAAACCTCGCCCCTTTTAGGGTATCCATTGGTCACATCTTTCATTAACAAAAAGAGAAGAAACTTAAAAAAGGGCTCTTCTAGGTTCTGTGTGATAAGTTTAACTTATATAGTAGCGATCGGTCTTTGTGTCCTCTGTGTCTCTGTGGTTCGTTCGACTGAAAAGTTCCTGAACAGTAATGATTGTAACGGAAATGGAATGACGGGACGCATTAGCAATAACTTGGGGATGATTGCGAAGAATTAGGGAAATATGGTCAGTATCGAGAATATATTGAGACACAAATCTTTATCCTCTACAGATAATATGAGGGATCTACTTCACTGTCATCATCTAAAGGGTGAGGGGTTATCTAGAGGTGTTGTCCATGATATCGTTTCAATTTGGCTAATTTGTTCGATAAAGGTTGTTTGTAGTTGGGAAATGGCTTCTTGTTTGGTGGGTGCTTGGACTCGAAAATGAGGCAATTCAGCGATAGATACAGCATATTGACCATTTTTAAGGGTTTCTATCAGTATTTTTACCTTTAGATTAGCTGATGGTTGGGAGGGCGGGATATTGAGATTGATGACCATAGCATTTTGTTGATTTATCGCTTTACTTCCTTATTTTATTGGAAGTCATGATAAGTATGAGGCATTTTTTGGTAAGTTAGGATTTAGAGAGTTGCGTTGCCGAAGGCAGACTGTGTGATCACTCGTTTTCAATTATGGGTAATATCAATTATGGCTAAAATGTTTCCCCCAGATGCGCCTTCTAATCCTGATTTACGGGGAGAATCAGACGTATATCATTTACTATCTCAACTTGACGATGATTTTTACATTTTTCAAGACAGATACTGGATTTTTAAGAATAAATATGGAGCTAGAACTGAAAGAGAAACGGATTTCTTGTTAGTTCATCCCCAGAAAGGTCTATTGATTATTGAAGTCAAGGGAGGAACTCGATTTTCTTACGACGGGGAACATGATAAGTGGAAATCGGGAGATAATATTTCTTATCAAAATCCCTACAAAAAACAATTAGCTAACTCAAAGAATTTGCCGTTATTCCTAAAAAGTAAACTACCTAGTTTGACAAATCATTGGATAACTTGTGGATATGCAATTTGTTTTCCTCATATTGATATTTTAGAGGGAAATTTAGCTCCCTTTATGGAAAGAGAAGTTACTTTATTTAGAGATGATCTAAAAAATCTAGGTGAGAAAATCAACGAAATATATAGTCATTATAGTAATAATAGTCATAAACATCTTGGTAAAAATATAGTAGAAGAAATTAAAACTTTAATTACCCGTAATTCAGAATTTAGAAAATCCCTCAGTGCAGAACTAGAAGATGAGAAACAAACTATAATTAAGCTGACTAAAGAGCAACAAGAAATTTTAGATGGTTTTTATAAAGTTAAAACTCCAATCCTTATTGATGGACCTGCGGGAACAGGAAAAACTCAACTCGCAATCTCACAAGCTATTTCAGATATTCAATCTGATAGATTGGTTTTATTCATTACTAATTCTCAGGATTCAAAAGATTATATCTATAAGGAAATTTCGCTTAATGTTGCAATTAATAATGATCTTTTAAAGATATTTACGCTTAAAGAACTTAGTTTATTACAAAAAGTTTTAGAAAATAAAGAAAATTTAGAAGAAGTCAGAATTATTATTGATGAGGCACAACAATTAGATGGTGATTTTTTAAGAAAAATAGCTGACTATGCTAGTCAAATGTTTAATCGATCAATTTTAATTTTTAAAGATGATTCTCAAAAAACTAATGAAAATGATATACAAGAGATATTTAAACCCTTTAATTATACCCTGCAAAAAGTAATCAGAAACACAATTAATATTTTTGATTCTTACGAAGAATATATTAGTCCAACCTATAAAGTAAAAAAGCCTGTCAGACAGTTTAAGGAAGTCATCACAGATTATTACATAACTGATGAAGACTTAATTAAAGCCATAAAAAGCAATATTTTGGCATTAATAAACGATGAAAAGGTTTTACCTAAACACATAACAATCCTCTTTTCTAAACAACCAAGTCAAAACTTTCTTGACTCGATAGCATCAAAAATTTCTACTTTCAAATTTAAGCGATTCTCTCTCGCTAGTCCTCAAACAATTACTTGGTCAACTATTTACGATTTTCAAGGCTTAGAAAATCATATAATTTTA
Source organism: Microcystis sp. LE19-195.1E (assembly GCF_027532095.1). NCBI lineage: Bacteria > Bacillati > Cyanobacteriota > Cyanophyceae > Chroococcales > Microcystaceae > Microcystis > Microcystis sp. LE19-195.1E. The sequence goes on along the minus strand of NZ_JAPZSZ010000088.1, from coordinate 10,148 downwards.
TTAGTGGAATTAGAACCAGAACCCATTTCTGAGACCATTCGCTTAAGAAGATTAAGATATATTGGTCGCTCAAGAGCTTGTAGTATTTTATACATCTTTTTAAGAAAAGATATGTCTTCAGATATAATTAATATTGCCGATATATTTTAAAATTTGTAAAAGTCATCAAGTCATCTAATCCTTCACTCTCACTATTCTAATCCTTCACTCTCACTATTATTCGATAGCTCAGTAAAATCAAAGTAATCACAAAAGTTGAAATTATCTTTATGGGAAAAAATTGATGACAAAACCCTTGAAATAGTATGAGAAATTGGTCGAGGTAAATAATTTTCTACATTTTTACGAAATAAATTTTCATCAAAAGTCTGGCCATTATCTTGATGAGATAAGATCCATAATGCGTACAATGCGTTGAGATTTAAGTCAATGGATTTTGTAGAAAGAAAATTTTGAAATATAGCAATTAGTTTTTCACGCGATCTTTCACGATTTTTAATCATCATGAGAATATATGGCGGATCTTTTTTTCGAGGTTTTACTAAATGATGAATTAATCTTGTTCTGGCATAATCCATGATATTTTGATTCTCAAAAATATCATTCCTTGCTTTGTATGCGGAAAATATTATGTTATTAGGAAATCCAAAGATAATAAATTTAACAACAGTCCAAGTATTTTTTTTGATTGTTTTTGGATACTTAAAAATGATTTCTGGGATTTTATTGATTAATTGTATAACCAAGTTTTCATCGTAATCATGATCATCTTTTAAAGAAAATAAATAATTAGTTATTCGATGACAATCTTTTTCTTGAAGGTTGGCTGTAAGATTAATAGTATTTATGTCAAAATCTTCATCTTCATCTTTTTCTGTTTTCTGATTATCTTCCCAATGTTCCTCATTTATAAGTTCATTACCATAAGCTATTTGATGATCTTTTCTAAAAAAATCTTTGACATATTTAGGATTATGTATAATTTCCGTTTTTGCCGAGTTTAAGTTTAGTCCTATCCTATGTAGTTCTTCTTGCAAAATATTAACCGCTTTGATTACTTCATCTTTAGTATTAGTAATAATTTTAATATCATCAACGTATCGAGCATAATGAAAGCCATAAGCAATCATCAATTCATCTATTTTACTTAGTAAAATATTTGCCAAATAGCCATCAGTTATATTACCTACTAAAAGTCCTTGTTCTTTTTTTTCTAACTTTAATAATTTATCAACAACTGAGTAAAATTCAATTTCTGGCTGCAATATTTTCTGCAACAACGGTTTATATTTTTGAGGTAGAATACTCCCTGTTAAATCAAAAAGATTATTGATTAAGTAATGAGGTGATACACTATCATAAAATGATGTTATGTCGGCGTTTAATAAATAAGACTCTCTCTGCTCTTTTTTAAATTCTTTAATAAGATTTTCCCCCCATTGGATGAATTCTTTATATTGATCATTATAAAGTTTAAACAAATGGATAAATCCACTGAGTGATCGTTGAGTTCGGTTAGCATAGCTTGTTTTAATAAAAGAATTTTCAACTGCCAAGGAAAGGACATTAATCAAATGATATCTAATTGCATATTCTTTGAAAGGCAAATATACACATCTTCTAATAAAGAAATCTTCTTTGGGATAAGTATAAGCAAATGACTCATCTGGTATATAAGGTTGTTTTAAAGAGTAGATATTTTTAATATATTCAACTAAAAGGTTGATTTTATTTTGATTTTTACAATTGATACTTAGTTCAAAAAAATTACAAAATTGATCGTCATTAAGCCTACTATTCATTGCATAGTAAATCGACATTTTAATTAATTTTGTATCCGTTAAATAGTCTTCTATGTTAAAATTAAGCATAAATATCCTCTTGGCTCTAAATCTATATTAGAGCTATATTGCTATTTATTTTTCCCTTAGAGCCAAATTTTTTAAGATTCTTTCGATGTTTGCAGTTTCTCATCTCAGCAAAAGAGAGAAAACAGCGATCGCAAACTGCGCCTTCAAATTCTTCAAACTCCCACAAAGCAGCAATCTTAAACTTTCTCTCACGATTTGGACATTTAGACAACAACTTTAAGTCATGCTTCTCACACCTCCCAACCGACTTAAACTGCCATTCAATCCGATGACAAAGCAACTCATCATTTCTGTTCAAATTGTCTCATAAAAGCTCGATCGATCCGATCTTTCCATGACCATAATAACGGTGATTGCCATGCGAAACCGCCCCAAGATGCGATCGCTTTTTGGTCTCCTGTCCCAATTAAACTCAGATAATTTTTCTGGGGAAAATAGGGTTTTAAGGGCTGATTTTGCAGAATTCTGACTAAATTATCGAACAGAGGTTTTCCTTGTCGGACGGCAAAAACTCCCGCTTTCGGACGGGGATAATCTGGAATCGTGGCAATATCTCCCACGGCAAAAATATGGGGATGGGAAAGAGATTGCAGATAATTATTCACTAAAATAAACCCTTTTTCATCTGTCAGTAATCCTGACGCTTTTATCCAACTAGGGGCCGAGGCAGCCGTTACCCAAATTGTATAATCCATGGGTAAAACTAAACCCGATGAACAGATAATCCGATCTGCTTGCACTGCCGTCACATCCGTTGATAAATATAATCTAATTCCCCTTTGTTTAAAAATATTCTCTAAACGTTGGCCGACCCAATTATTATGGTTCGGTAGTAGTTTTTTTCCTCGATGAATTAGAGATAAATTCAAATTACTGATAGAGTTGAGAATTTTGGCCAAACGGGACTGCATATTTAAAGCTAATTCGACCCCGCCCGCGCCACCACCAACAATGACGATATTTAAAGTATTATTAGGGTTATTAACCGCTTTTTTGAGGATTTCTTGCCATCCTTCCCGAAAAATCGGCACCGGTTTGGCGGGAATAGTGTACTCTTTAGCACCGATAACATTATCTACTGCCGGGATGCTGCCGATATCGATCGAGAGATAATCAAAGGGAATCGGTGAAGAATTATGACAAATTACTTGACATTTTTCCGTATCTATGAAATTAGCCTTGTCTAAACAGAATTGCGCTTGAGAATACCTAGCTAGAGAAGGTAAATCGATATGAGTCTCAGCAAAATCATAAAAACCGGCGATGTGGCCGGGTAACATTCCCGAATAGGGGGTATGGGTGACATCGCTAATTAAAGTTAATTGAACGTTTTTTAGGGGTGATTGCCCCCAAAGACGAAGGGCGATCGCATGACTATGACCCCCACCGATAAAAACTAAGCGCTTGACTAAATCCATAAAAAAACGGGATTGCTGCCAGAAAAGTTAAATTCTAATGAATATATCTTCTTACACAGAAATTCTGTTGCAAAATCGAGGGTAGATAGACAAAAACTCAAGGCATCGAGGCCATAAACTTTTAACCAATGACAGTAAATTGGGATTTTGATTTTTTCGGACTCGATATTCTTAAGCAAATTCTATCTATTATCTTCGCTTCCCAATAGAGAGAAGTCTATGCAAGAAGTTTATATCGTGGCCGCAGTCCGGACTCCAATTGGTCGTTTTGGTGGGGGATTGATGGGATTATCCCCGGCCGATTTAGGGGCAACAGTGATGAAATCCGCCCTAGAAATCGCTAATTTGCCCCCAGAAGCCCTAGATTTGTACATTTTCGGCAATGTTTTGGGAGCGGGTCATGGTCAGTTAATTCCCCGGCAAGCGGCGATTAAAGCGGGAATTCCCGTAAGCGTGGACGGATATCGGGTGGATATGGTTTGTTCTTCGGGAATGATTGCCGTTAGTAACGCTGCCACCTCAATTCGCGCACGCGAAGCGGATCTCGTCCTCGCTGGTGGCATCGAATCCATGTCCCAAACCGGCTTTTTTCTCTCCCATCGGGCCCGGTGGGGTTATAAATTCCTCATGGGTGCGCCAGAACAATTAACCGATTTATTACTCCACGATGGCTTAACTGATGCTACCACGGCTGAGGGCATGGGTTCCCAAGTGGATCGCCTCTGTCTCGATCGCGGGGTTTCTCGGCAAGCATTAGACGAAATTGCCGCCTTATCCCACCAAAGAGCGGCCACAGCCACAGAAAAAGGCTGGTTTAAGGGCGAAATCGTGCCAATTGAACTTAAATCTAAGAAAGGTTCCACAATTCTTGATCAAGATGAGGGTATTCGTTCCGATAGTACCCCAGAAGGGTTAGGAAAACTGCGGCCGGCTTTTAATCCGTCGGGAGTTTTAACCGCGGGGAATAGTAGTCAGATTTCCGATGGGGCCGCCGCTATCCTTTTAGCCAGTAAAAAAGCTGTGGATCAGTACGGTTTAAAACCAATTGCCAAAATCCTTGGCGGCGCTGTGGGTGCTGGAAAAACCGAGCGCTTCCCAGAATTCCCCGTCCTAGCGGTGAAAAAATTACTATCATCTCTAGATAAAACGATCGAAGATTTCGATTTAGTGGAAAATAACGAAGCTTTTGCCTTAAATAATCTGCTTTTTGAGATGGATCTGGGGTTAGCTAGGGAAAAACAAAACGTTCACGGTGGTGCGATCGCATTGGGTCATCCTATCGGCACTTCTGGCGCGCGGATTCTGGTGACGTTAATTAATGCGTTGAAAGTACAGGATAAAACCCTCGGTATGGGGGCCATCTGTCATGGGACCGGTGGCGGAACAGCGATCGCAATTGAAAGAGTTTAGGAGGAAAAAGCTATGGTATCTCTGGGACTAGAGGAGAAAGTTATCGTCGTTACGGGCGGAAATCGAGGCATTGGGGCGGCTATTGTCTCTCTTTTGATAGATTTGGGGGCCAAGGTGGCCTACACCGATTTAGTCACCGATAATCCCCAGGGGTTAGGCATTGTGGCCGACGTGACTAAGTTGGAATCGATGGAAGCGGCAGCTAAACAAATTGAAGCGGAATTGGGGCCAGTGTATGGCATCGTCGCTAACGCGGGGATTACCAGAGATAACTTTTTCCCTAAATTAACGCCGCTAGATTGGGATTTAGTGATTAATGTCAACCTAAAAGGGGTTAATCACACGATTAAGCCGTTTATTGAGGGAATGTATCAACGACAAGCGGGATCGATCGTTTGTATTAGTTCTATTTCCGGTGATCGCGGTAATGCCGGCCAAACTAATTACGCGGCCACAAAAGCGGCAGTTATCGGTTTGGTCAAATCCTTAGCCCGGGAAGCTGCCCGTTATAATATTCGCGCCAATGCGATCGCACCGGGGTTTATTAACACCGAAATGACTTTAGCGATTCCCGATAAAGTTCGCGATAAAATCACCGCCGAAATTCCCTGTCGTCGCTTCGGTGAACCCGCAGATATCGCCTGGGCAACTGCCTATTTACTCTCTCCTGTTGCCAGCAGTTATGTCTCTGGAGAAGTCCTCAGAGTTAATGGGGCCCATCACACCTAATCAGTTATCAGTTATCAGTTATCTAATTCAAAGATGGAAAATGTGTTGGTTATTGTCCCTGCTAAGTTGCTTGATAGTAGCATAAATCTATGAAATTTCAATGGGATCAAGACAAGGCAAATAACAACATCAAAAAACATAGTATATCTTTTGAAGAAGCAGTGACCGTATTTGGGGATCCATTGGCCGTAACGATTTTAGATCCCGATCATTCAGTGGGCGAGTTTCGTTTTCTGACGATAGGACAGTCAAAATCACAAAAGCTGTTAGTCATATCCCATACAGAAAGAGAAAATGAGATTCGCTTAATTAGCGCCCGTTTAGCTAGTAAACAGGAGAGAAAAAATTATGAATCAGGAGTCTGAAGAAACGGTTAATGACGAGATGCGGACTGAATATGACTTTTCTGGTGGTATTCGTGGCAAATATTATCAAGCTTATCGACAGGCTAGTAATGTGATAATTCTCGATCCCGATGTGGCGGAAATTTTTCAAGATTCAGCCTCAGTCAATGAAGCGTTAAGATTACTAGCAAAAATTGCCAAGTCTGGAAAAATATGACTTATCAGTTATCAGTTATCGGGTGTAGGGTGGGTTAGTAAACTAGCGAAATCAGCGTTAAAGGAAAAGGGCAAAAATAATGGATAAACCGACACAAGCTTGGAGTGAGATGGCCGCCGATTACGTCAATCTTTGGACAGAAACCGGGGCAAAAATGTGGTCAAGTTGGTTTGATATGATGGGGGCGATACCGACTCCTATGGGCAATATTAAACCAGAATTGCAAGAGGCAACCCAGCGCTATTTTGATAATCGGGATTTATTGATCAAATTCCTAAAATTATCGATGGAAGCTTGGGAAAGTATCTTCCCAAAAATGCAAACAGGAGAAGACTGGCAAACAATTTTAGATAATTATACCCAACAGATGCGCGGTCAACTGAATAGTTTTACTACCACCACTTCCCAAAGTAGTCAAGATGTCAGTCAACTATGGACAATTTACCTGCAACAATTGCAAAGTATCAATCATTTATGGTTCGATCCTTTCGTCCTGTCAAATGATACAATAACTAAAGCTTGGTTAGGTAATACTTCTTCTTTGATCGAACTCAATAATATCTATTGGCAGAAGTTTTATGATGAAACTTTTGGCCAATGGTTACAGATGCCTTTATTGGGATTGCCGCGAGAATTTAACCGCAAATTACTCGATAGTTTTGAAACTTGGCGGGTTCTTTATCAAGCTAGTATTAACTATCAAATTGTGCTGGCTGATATTCAAGTTAAATCCTTTGAAGCTTTAACTAAAAAATTAGTTTTCCTAGCAGAAAAAGGTCAACCTGTCAAGGATTGGCGAGAATTTCAAGATCTGTGGAGTGTCGTCGCTGATGATATTTTTGAAAAGGCTTTTTGTCAACCAGAAAACCTAAAAGTAAGGGGAAAATTTATTAATTCTCTCAATGATTATCGCCTCAAACAGCAGGATTTAATGGAAATTTACCTGCGCTCAATGAATCTGCCTACCCGCAGCGAAGTCGATGAAATTCATCGAACCATCTATGAATTACGCAAAGAGGTAAAAAGTCTCAAAAAAGCTTTAGGAGAAAAAAAAGCAGTAGAAAGTAACAATTAGTTAATTGTGCTTGACAATATCAGGAGTCACTTATCAGTTATCAGTTATCGGATTGCAGTTTTAAGTATATAGTGTTAGGTGAAAACTTCGGAACTTTCTTTTCACTGATTACTGTTTACTGTTTACTGTTCACTGCTCACTGAAAAATCCCCACTTCCCTAGGAGAATTAAATTATGTGGCCATTTTTGACGCAAGTGAAACTGGAAGATTTTACCCAAGATTATCTAGAATTAACTCAAAAAAATCTCAAAGGTTTGGACAATCTCAAACGAGTTAAAGAAGAAGATATTCAGTGTGGAGTCTCGGAAAAAGAAGCAGTTTATCGGGAAGATAAAATCATTCTCTACCACTTTAAACCCGTGGTCGAAAAACCCTTCGAGATTCCCTTGTTGATGGTTTATGCTTTGGTCAATCGTCCCTACATGGTAGATTTACAGGAAGGGCGTTCTTTAGTAGCCAATCTGCTGAAATTAGGCTTAGATATCTACTTAATTGATTGGGGCTATCCCACCAGAAGCGATCGCTGGTTAACCCTTGATGATTATATCAATGGTTATGTGGATAATTGTGTCGATTTTATTCGTCAAAGTCACCATCTCGACAAAATTAATCTGTTAGGGATCTGTCAGGGAGGAACCTTTAGTTTATGCTATAGTTCCCTCTATCCCGATAAGGTAAAAAATCTGGTGACAATGGTGACACCAGTGGACTTTTATCAAACCGAGACCCTCTTAAATATGCGCGGGGGGTGTTCCTTGGGAGCCGAAGCATTAGACATCGATTTAATGGTAGATGCTATGGGCAATATTCCGGGAGATTTTCTCAACTTAGAGTTTCTGGAATTGAAACCTTTACAGTTAGGTTATCAGAAATACCTTGATTTTCCTGACATCATGGAAGACGAATCAAAATTAGTTAATTTTCTGCGTATGGAAAAATGGATTTTTGATAGTCCCGACCAAGCGGGAGAATCCTATCGACAGTTTCTCAAGGATTTCTATCAGCAAAATAAACTGATTAAAGGGGAAGTGATGTTAGGAGATAAACGGGTAGATTTACACAATCTGACCATGCCAATTCTCAATCTTTATGCGGATAAAGATCACCTTGTACCTCCCGCTTCTTCCCTCGCTTTAGGGAATTATATCGGTACTTCTGACTATACCGCTTGTGCTTTCCCGGTCGGACATATCGGAATGTATGTCAGTGGCAAAGTGCAACGGGATTTACCCCCCGCTATTACTGATTGGTTGAAAGCAAGAGGTTAAGAATCCTCGCACCTATCCCCTTTTCCAGTTTGGGAGAGGGGTTTAGCACTTTTTTTCTCTACGGGTGTAACACAATACAACACATCGATAAAAAAACATCTACGGGCAGTAAAATAAACTTTTGTAACAGAGGATGTTAAGCACTGTTGCAAGATCGGGCAGAATCGGAGAATCCCGTTTCTTTCGGCTAAACCCCTGTGGTACACTGCAAAGCGTACTCGCTCGTAAGTATGTAGGAGAAAACCTGAGTGTTAAGAGTCGCTGTTGTGGGTTCAGGGCCGGCCGGTTCTTCGGCGGCAGAAACATTAGCTAAAGCAGGCATTGAAACCTATTTATTTGAACGCAAATTAGATAATGCTAAACCCTGTGGTGGAGCGATTCCTCTCTGTATGGTGAGCGAATTTGACCTACCTCCTGAAATTATCGATCGCCGGGTGAGAAAAATGAAAATGATCTCCCCCTCTAACGTCGAAGTCGATATTAATCTCGATAATCAAGACGAATATATCGGAATGTGTCGTCGGGAAGTCCTCGACGGTTTTATGAGAGAACGCGCCCATAAATTAGGAGCGCATTTAATCAACGGAACCGTTTACGGTCTCGACATTCCCACCAATAGCACCGATCCCTATACCCTACACTACGCCGATCACTCCCACGGCAATTCCCAAGGGGAAATGAAATCTCTGAAGGTGGACGTGGTTATCGGTGCGGACGGTGCTAATTCTCGCATTGCCAAAGCTATTGATGCCGGGGATTACAACTATGCGATCGCTTTCCAAGAACGCATCCGTCTCCCCCAAGATAAAATGGCCTACTACGAAGACCTGGCCGAAATGTATGTAGGAAAAGACGTATCCCCCGACTTCTACGCTTGGGTATTCCCCAAATACGATCACGTCGCCGTCGGTACTGGCACAATGAAGGTCAATAAAGCCATGATTAAAGACCTACAAGCTGGTATTCGCGCTCGCGCGGCCCGTCGTCTGGAAGGGGGCGAAATCATCCGCGTGGAGGCTCACCCCATCCCCGAACATCCCCGTCCTCGTCGTGTAGTTGGTCGCGTGGCACTGGTGGGAGATGCTGCGGGAACAGTTACTAAGTCTTCGGGAGAAGGCATCTATTTCGCCGCTAAATCGGCGCGGATGTGTGCGGAAACCATTGTCGAAGTCACTAACGGCGGCCAACGTATTCCCACAGAGGACGAATTGAAACTCTACCTCAAGCGTTGGGATAAGAAATACGGTATGACCTATCTGGTATTAGATATCCTGCAACGGGTTTTCTACCGTACCGATGCCACCCGGGAAGCTTTTGTGGAAATGTGTTCCGATAAGGACGTACAGAAGATGACTTTTGACAGTTATCTCTATAAAACCGTTGTTCCCGCTAATCCTCTCGTACAGATGAAGATTACTGCTAAAACCATCGGTTCTCTCCTGCGCGGTAACGCTTTAGCTCCTTAAAATCAATTCATAACCAGAAAACCCAATCTCCCCATCGCGGTGGTTGGGTTTTCTTTTGGGTTGTTTCATCTCCTGTCTTCTCTAATTGAAACAAAAATAAGGTATGTTACCGAAATTTTGGGTTAAAGCCCCGTCCTTTTAGGACGGCTTTTTAAACTATATCTTGTTAACTTAACTTTTATTGTGCTATACTGATTTTGTCTAAGTCCCCCCTGCGTAAAATGTTTGTCTTAGAGTTTAAAGTTAAAGCTAAAACTCAACAGTATCAAGCCATAGACGATGCTATTCGTACTGCTCAATTCATCCGTAACAAATGTGTAAGGTTATGGATGGATACAAAAGGTACGGG
>NZ_JAPZSZ010000186.1:0-10124 GCF_027532095.1 Microcystis sp. LE19-195.1E | reverse complement strand
CGGACAAGCTTTTCTGAACGGAACCCCCTAAGCCGAGTTTTCAAGGTGCTGTCCGCCCACTTGGTTTTCGAGACGGTCTTTTTAATTCTAACGTAAAGCCAACCTAGAACGGCGGGGTTTCCCACCCAAAATTTTCGATGAGGGGAGACTTTTCAGTGATCAGTGATCAGTAAAAACTGATCAGTGGGGAGCTTTTTTTCAGTGATCAGTAAACAGTAAAAAGTAATCAGTGAACTGATAACTCGCATCTGATAACTAAATTCTTGATCACTTCTCCACCACTATTATTTTAAAATGAAATGTATCAACGAATACAGAAATCTCAGATCAAAAAAACAAAGATCGAAAAACATTGACTACTCACACCTCAAGATAAATCCCTAGGTGTTTGGTCTTCTGAAATGATTGACCCCTGTTCCTAGGATTTAGCGGTGGAAAGGACATAATTGCTCGGTAATTATTTTCAATAGTAATGAATCGACCTACTAACTCAACAAAGTAAACGAATTAACGATGAAACGAATTGCTCGAAAATCCGGGGAACTTGTCGGTTTGTTACCGAAAATTAACCCTGTCTGGTTAGCCTGTGTTCCTTTGTCCGCGATTATTTTTGTGGTTTGGAACACGGCCGTACAGGCCCAAGATGCGAAACCCTTAACCCCCGAAGATGTCCAAAACGCCCTCAATACAATCTGGGTTTTAATTGCCGCCATCCTCGTGATCTTTATGAACGCGGGTTTTGCGATGCTAGAAACGGGTTTCTGTCGCCAGAAAAACGCCGTTAACGTTCTGGCCAAAAACCTGATCGTTTTCGCCCTCTCCACCATATCATTTTGGGCGATCGGTTTCTCCCTGATGTTCGGGTCTGTCAGTAACGAATTTTTCGGTACAGGAGGTTGGTTCCTCAGCAGTAGCGATCCTGCCACCTACGTTATGCCCGCCTCTTTGCCCACCTCGGTGTTCTTCCTGTTCCAAGTCGCTTTCGCGGGAACGGCGGCAACCATTGTATCTGGGGCAGTGGCAGAACGGATTAAATTCGTCGATTTCCTCGTTTTTAGCTTAATTATCGTCGGTATCATGTACCCGATCACCGGTCACTGGGTTTGGGGTGGCGGTTGGTTAGCCGACCTTGGTTTTAAAGACTTCGCCGGTTCGACGGTGGTTCACTCGGTGGGTGGTTGGTCTGCTTTAACCGGGGCGGCAATTCTCGGTCCGAGAATGGGTAAATACATCAACGGTCGCACCAGTGCCTTACCCGGCCATAACATGAGTATTGCGACCTTGGGTTGTTTAATTCTCTGGATTGGCTGGTTTGGTTTTAACCCCGGTTCTACTTTAGCGGTTAATGAAACTGTCCCCTATATCGCTGTCACCACTAACCTCGCCGGGGCCGCGGGTGGCATTGCCGCTACCCTTACCGCTTGGTTCAAAGATGGTAAACCCGACCTTTCGATGATTATTAACGGTATTCTGGCCGGTTTAGTAGCCGTTACTGCCGGTTGTGATGGTGTATCCTATTGGTCGGCGGCAATCATCGGTTTAATTGCCGGTGTAGTCGTGGTTTACTCGGTGTCTTTCTTCGATAACCTGAAAATTGATGACCCGGTGGGTGCGACTTCCGTTCACCTCGTCTGTGGTGTGTTGGGAACTTTAGCCGTCGGTATCTTCAACAAAGATGCGGGTTTAATCACCGGTCAATTCCAACTGTTTATTAACCAAATTATCGGAATTGTGGCAGTAGGGGCATTTACCGTGATTGTTAGTGGTATTGTTTGGACAATCCTCAAGGCTACCCTCGGTATTCGTGTTACTCCCGAAGAAGAATTGGAAGGTCTGGATGTGGGTGAACACGGAATGGAAGCCTATAGCGGTTTCGTCAAGGAGTCCGATATCGTTGCCAGTGGCTATTATGCTTCCAGTGTTGACATGGAAACGCCTAGCACTCGTTAGGTTAAACCTTGTAAAGATAGATTAACTTATCCCCGACAAAGTTAAAGAGAAAAGGAAGAAGGCCTCGCCCCGATGCGATCGGTGACTATAATTGCCTTCTAAACCTTTTCTCTTTCGGTTTTTGTCTCTTTACGGACAGAAAAAATTAATCTTGCTACTAACCACCAACCGACAATGAAAAAGATCGTAGGAATAACCATGCTTTTGCTGGGACTGGGATTCAATTTCGGAGTTGCCCCGGTTTTTGCGGAAACCGTCGCCGCCGCTCCCCCCAATCCGATTAGTGCTGGAGATACAGCTTGGATGCTGATCTCGTCGGCTTTAGTTTTATTAATGACCCCCGGACTGGCTTTTTTTTATGGGGGTTTAGTGCGTTCCCGTAACGTCCTCAACACCATGATGATGAGTTTGGTGGCCATGGGCGTCATCGGTGTAACTTGGGTGCTTTGGGGTTATAGTCTCGCTTTCGATGTCACCCTGGGTAAAAGTGGTTTTGGCGAGGGAATTGAAGCTTTTATCGGGGGACTAGATTGGATTTTTCTCAACGGTGTCACTGCGGCCACACCAGACAATATCGGTTATGCACCCACCGTTCCCCATCAAGTGTTTATGGTCTATCAGATGATGTTTGCGATCATCACCCCGGCTTTAATTTCGGGTGCGATCGTGGAACGGGTCAACTTTAAAGCCTATTTTTGGTTTTTACTGCTTTGGTCCACCTTTATCTATTCTCCCCTAGCTCACTGGGTTTGGGGTAAGGGTTGGTTGGCAGCCACTGGGGCGCTGGATTTCGCCGGTGGAACCGTTGTTCACATTAGTTCCGGGATTTCCGCACTGGTGGCCGCCTGGATGATCGGTCCGCGGCGTAGTTTTGGTGTCCAAGCCTATGCACCCCATAATGTGCCTTTTGTTCTCCTAGGTATCGGTTTACTCTGGTTCGGTTGGTTTGGTTTTAATGGGGGTAGCGCGCTTTCTTCTAGTTCGCTGGCAGCCACAGCTTTTGTTAATACCACGATCGCCGCTTCGGCTGGTGGTTTGACATGGATGCTTATAGAATGGATTTTACGGGGTAAACCGACGGCGATCGGTATTGCTAGTGGATTTTTAGGGGGATTAGTGGGTATTACTCCCGCTGCCGGTTATGTGCTGCCAATCGGGGCGATTCTCATTGGTTCGATCACTGCCCTTACCTGTTTTTTTGCGGTTAGTCTGCGGGCAAAATTGCGCTTTGATGATTCTTTGGATACCTATCCCGTCCATGGTGTGGGTGGGACGGTAGGGGCGCTGCTTACGGGGGTTTTTGCCACTAAATCGGTTAATTCCTTGGGTAATGACGGTTTACTATTTGGCAACCCCGGCTTAGTCTGGACGCAATTTGTTGGCGTTGCCGCTACTTATATCTTTGCTGCCGTGGGTACTTTTGTTATCCTGAAAGTTCTCAGTCTATTTATGGAGCTGCGGGTTAAACCGAATACGGAAGCAGAAGGGTTAGATGTTCCTGAACACGGAGAGGAAGCCTACGGACAAGAATTCGAGTTTGGTAACAGCTTTTCCTACCAAGAAAATCCTGGTGCCACAAATCCGCAAGAAAATTATTAGCGATTCCAATCAGCTATCAGTCCAGCTAACAGAGGTGAAATTTCGTCTCTGTGAAACTGGGCTAAAAAATTACGTTTTTGGTCGTCTTGTCTCTGTCACCGGGGATTGTGATCCTGTCCGTCGCTGGCAAAGAATGCTCGATCGTTATTGTCCAGAGATTCTCCAAGACCCAAAAACTCTCCGCCAAGGCCGCATGAGTAGCGATCGCTAGGGAGGATCAAGTTTTATCTAGATGGGCAAAACAGCAAAAAATTAGCGATTCCTACTGACAATAATCAAGAAATTTGTAAGCCAGCTAACTCAGCAATTGTGTAGGTGGGTCTGCCTTTAACTTCCTCGTAAATTCTGCCGATATATTCTCCTAGTATTCCGATGCTAATTAGCTGTACAGAACCCAGAAAAAATATAGCGATCATAATCGTGGCAAAACCCGTGATCGGTGAGTCGGGTTGCTGTAAACGCCAATATAATACTAACAGAGCCATAATCAAAGATATCAGGGCAGAAAATAATCCTAGATAGGTGGCAAAACGTAAGGGGACACGGGAAAAAGATACTAGGCTATTAATAGCTAAAGATAATGATTTGCTAAAGGTATATTTTACTTCCCCAGCAAAGCGCGCATCCCGCTCAAATTTAACCGCAGTTTGTGGAAAGCCAATCCAAGCGCGCAACCCACGAATATAACGATTTCTTTCTGGGAGAGAATTTAATAGATCTACCACCTGACGATCCATTAAACAAAAGTCTCCTGTATCGGCGGGAATATCCACATCAGCGAGTCTTTTAAGCAAACGATAAAAGAGATAGGCCGTCAGTTTTTTAAACCAACTTTCTTGTTTTCTTTTGGTTCTTTGGGCATAAACTACTTGATACCCCTCTTGCCATTTTTCAATCATTTGGGGAATTAATTCAGGTGGATCTTGCAGGTCGGCATCCAAAACAATAATTACTTGTCCTCGGCAAAAATTAAGTCCAGCAGTTACCGCCGCTTGATGACCAAAATTGCGAGCGAAACTGATATAACACACTCGTGAATCAGCTTTGTGCAGTTCTCGCAGCAGTTTTAAGGAACTATCTTTACTACCATCATTTACTAGGATTAATTCTACCTCCCCATCTAAATTATTCATGATGGCACTCACCCGGCGATATAGTTCGGCAATAGTTTCTTCCTCGTTATAGATGGGGACGATCAGGGAATATTTTAGCATTTGCATAATAATATTTGACCAGTAATTGATTGAAAAATCTGACTCCTAACTCAGAGAATTCTGCCGTCAATCTCTTTACTTAGCGAAGAAAATCCTCGATCGCCTGTCCCGTCTCTTTTGGTGCTTCTTCTGGTAAAAAATGACCGCTGGCGATCGCCTGTCCAGTGACTTGATTAGCTCGCTGCTGCCAAAGAGCGATCACATCGTATTGACGTGCAATGAAACCTTTTTTTCCCCAAAGAACCAAGAGGGGAGAGGAAATTTTCCGGTCTAAATCCTGACGATCATGCTCTAAATCGATGGTAGCGGCGGCCCGATAATCGGCACAAGTGGCGGTTATCGTCCTTAAATCTCGAAAACAACGCCGATATTCCCCCAAAGCTTCCTCTGTAAAAGCGCTAAAATCTCGACCCCAACTTTGCAAGCAATGTTGCAGATAATAATCGGGATTAGCGGCGATCAGGGTTTCGGGAAAAGGGGAAGGCTGAATCAAGAAAAACCAATGATAGTAGGCAGTGGCAAAAGTTTTATCAGTCGCCTCGTACATCGCCATCGTTGGTGCTATATCGAGTAAAACGAGTTTTTTGACCTTTTCGGGAAAATCAAGGGCGAGACGGTGGGAAACTCGCGCCCCTCGATCGTGGCCGATTAGATAAAACTCCTGATAACCCAATTTTTCCATCAGCAACACCTGATCGAGGGCCATGACTCGCTTGCAGTAATTGCTAGAATCCTCTAGGGGTAAGGGTTTATCGCTATCCCCGTAGCCGCGCAGATCCGTGGCGATCACCGTAAAATTAGCCGCTAATCGGGGGGCGATTTTATGCCACATTTGATGGGTTTGGGGATAACCATGGAGCAAAAGCAGCGGAAAACCGCGCCCACCTTTGATACCATTGATAGTAATGCCATTAACTTCTAGTTGAAATTTCCGAAAATTTGTCAGCATTTTTGCCTCCTGTCACCTTGGGGAAAGATAATTGCATCATCTGGCAAAAGTGACCCAATCAGTAAAGTTTTTTCACTATAGCCGCTCAAGCCGCTGCTTTTCTGGTAGATTAAAACCATTGGGTTGCTCAAAAATCAACGAGTTAAGCAGTAATTTGATTATGATCTCGATTATCTATTCCGATGAATTTCTCGATCACGATACAGGTATTTACCATCCCGAAAAAGCGGCGCGTTTAACGGCAATTGTCGAGGCTTTAAAACAAACAGAATGGCAGTCAAAATTAACATGGCATTTACCGACACCGATCGAAATTCGTGACGAAGTAATCCCTTTGATTAAACAAGTTCATAATCAAGATTATGTTGATATATTGCGGCGAATTTGTCAACAGGGTGGGGGAAGATTGGATGCAGATACTCCCGTTTCTGCCCGTAGTTACGATGTGGCGTTACTAGCGGTTAGTGGCTGGTTAGATGGAGTCGATCGAGTCTTATCTACTGGCGATCCTGCCTTTATTTTAGCCCGTCCACCCGGACATCATGCCACTTCTAATTATGGCATGGGTTTCTGTCTGTTTTCTAATGCTGCTATTGCCGCTTATTATGCTTTAGAAAACAAAAGAGTGCAAAAAGTAGCGATTCTTGATTGGGACGTGCATCACGGCAATGGCACCCAGGATATAGTCGAAAATCATCCCCAGATTGCCTATTGTTCCCTCCATCAATTCCCCTTCTATCCCGGCACGGGAGAAGCGAGAGAAAAAGGTGAGTTTAATAATGTTTTGAATATTCCCTTATCGGCGGGAAGTACGATTAAAGATTATCAAGAACATTTTGAGGGGCAAGTCATACCTTTTCTGAAAAATTTTCAACCGGATTTAGTGATTGTTAGTGCTGGATATGATGCCAATCAAGCGGATCATCTGGCGGGAATTTGTTTACACCCACAGGATTATGGAATTTTAACCAAATACCTCTTAACTCTCAATAAACCGCTGCTTTTCGGCTTAGAAGGTGGTTATGATTTAGAAGCTTTAGCGGCTTCCGTCGTCGCCACCTTAGAAGCTTTGCTCTGATCCTATTCCGGGTAATCGTTACATTTCTTTAAAAAGATTGGTAACAAAGTGATGGAATGCGGTAAGGTAAACGATCGATAGAAAAAAACCCTTGACCTAGTTGCCTTTTAAGATTATGAACTCGCTTGCGCCACACCTAAAAGCCAAAGCCCTCAAACCCAATAGTCGTCGTCCCGCCAAAGAATTGTGTAGCGAGTGCGGACTTTGTGACACTTATTATATTCACTATGTTAAAGAAGCTTGTGCTTTTCTCAATCAACAAATCGCCGATTTAGAAGCAGCAGCACACGGCAAAAGTCGCAATCTAAATCAGGAAAATGATCTCTATTTTGGTGTTCATCAAGAGATGATGGCTGCCAAGAAAAAACAAGCTATTCCCGGGGCGCAATGGACGGGAATTGTCAGCACAATTGCCTGTGAAATGCTCAATCGTGGTTTAGTAGAAGGGGTGGTTTGTGTGCAGAATACCGCCGAGGATCGCTTTCACCCGCAACCGATTCTCGCCCGTACCACTGAAGAAATTCTCGCCGCTAAAGTTAATAAACCGACTCTTTCTCCCAATTTATCAGTCCTAGAAGAAATTGAAAAATCGGGCATGAAACGGTTATTAGTTATCGGAGTTGGTTGTCAAATTCAAGCCCTAAGAGCAGTAGAAAAAAAATTAGGCTTAGAAAAGTTATATGTCTTAGGAACTCCCTGCGTCGATAATGTCACCCGCTCAGGACTGCAAAAGTTTCTAGAAACTACCAGTCGTTCCCCAGAAACCGTGGTTCATTACGAATTTATGCAGGATTTTCGGGTACACTTTAAACACGAAGACGGCTCCATCGAAATGGTTCCCTTTTTTGGCTTAAAAACTAATAAATTAAAGGATGTTTTTGCCCCTTCCTGTATGACTTGTTTTGATTATGTTAACTCCCTTGCCGATTTGGTTGTGGGCTATATGGGCGCACCTTTTGGCTGGCAATGGATTATGGTTCGTAATGATACGGGCAAGGAAATGTTAGAGTTAGTTAAAGACCAATTAGATACCCAAGATGTTATGTCTAGTGGTGATAGAAAACAGGCGGTACAAAATAGCATTCCTGCCTACGACAAAGGTGTAACATTGCCGATGTGGGCGGCAAAAATGATGGGAGTAGTAATTGAAAAAATCGGGCCCAAAGGTTTAGAATATGCTCGCTTTTCCATCGATTCTCACTTTACCCGTAATTACCTTTATGTTAAACGTAATTATCCTGAAAAATTAGCGGCTCATGTTCCTGAATATGCTAAAAAGATTGTGGAACAGTATAAATTGCCCGATTAATTAGGGTATGCTGAAAAAGTAGGGGCGCAGCATTCGGATAGGAAATCTACGGTTTCAACCATAGGTTATCGTCCGAATACTTTGCCTCAAGTCAATGATAGGTGGTGCGTTACGACAGATTGTTAGCTTCAAGTCAAAGCAGAAATTTTGGCCGTCTAACGCACCCTACTGGACTAGGTAATAGGTGTAGGGGTAATTCATGAATTACCCCTACAATCGGCTACGTTTTACTAAATCTGGATGTTGTCAAAATTTCTCTTGACAAAGGCGACTTGACATGATATTATATTCATAATGGAAAATCCGTGCGCCTACAAACCCTATTTTCAAGTCTCAATAATCGCTTAGACAGCGATAATTTTTTTAAGGATTGAGAACCATGAACCATCAAAGAGAGTTTTATGTTGTCATTGAACGAGATGATGGTGGATATTATGTTGGGGAAGTTCCTCAACTTCGGGGTTGTTACAGTCAAGGGGAAACTATTGATGAATTGATGAAGAATATCAGGGAAGTGATTGAACTTTGCTTGGAAGATGACAATCCTGAAGATGTGTCGGAGTTTGTTGGAATTGAAAAGGTGTCTATCTGATGCCAAAATTACCGATATTAACCGGTGATGAAGTTATCAAAGCTTTAACTAAAATCGGGTTTCAATCTATCCGACAAAAAGGAAGTCATCTGCGCTTAAAACATGAAGATGGAAGAGTTGTCACCGTACCGGTTCATCGGGAGAAAACTGTCGGGAAAGGATTACTCCTAAAAATTTTACGCGATGCTGAACTGACACAAGAAGAATTTATTCGTCTGCTGTAATTCCCATCTTGATTGAAGCTTAATGTCCCCTTGCTAAATATAGTACAAAAAATCTGGCTTTGTCAGATCAGAAAAAGATGCAATCCAATCCTTCTGCTACGTTTGTCTGGATGTTGTTAAATTTTCTCTTGACAAAGGCGACTTGACAGGATACTATATTCATAATGGAAAATCCGTGCGCCTACGAACCCTCTTTTCCAACGGTCTTAACTATGATTGATGTGATTATTTGATTGACTATGATTCGTTCATTCAATCAATCTTCATCTCTAATCCACTCTTAACTAGCTCCCTAGTCATAGTCCATCAGATGATTACATCAACCACTGTCAATGGTGGTGGTGGGTTACTGGACTAGGTAATAGGTGTAGGGGTAATTCATGAATTACCCCTACAATAACGTTTGTCTGGATGTTGTCAAATTTTCTCTTGACAAAGGCGACTTGACAGGATACTATATTCATAATGGAAAATCCGTGCGCCTACAGACCCTCTTTTCCAACGCTCTTAACTATGATTGGTTTATTCAATCAATCTTCATCTCTAATCCACTCTTAACTAGGTTCCTAGTCATAGTTCATCATTCAACATTCCAACCACAGTTAAGACTGTTTTCAGGGATGAGGGGGTTTTGGTTTCAACATCTCCACCACCTCATCAGGAAACCGTTGTCTTAATTCTGCTTCGGGTAATTGGGATAACATCCTCAGATAATTCCGATAAAAGGTTTGGGTATGGGGATGATTCTCCCCTAATCCTTGGGTAGCAATATTAATCGCTTCTAGATAGAGAGGTTCTGCTTCTGTGTACCTGCCTTGGGATTGGTACAATGCTGCTAAATTGTTGAGGGATTGTGCCACATCGGGATGATTGTCTCCTAAGAGTCGTTTTCTCAAATCTAATGCTTCTAGATGGAGAGGTTCTGCTTCTGTGTACCTGCCTTGGGAATAGTACAATTCTGCTAAATTGTTGAGGGAAGCTGCCACATGGGGATGATTGTCTCCTAAGAGTCGTTTTCTCAAATCTAATGCTTCTAGATGGAGAGGTTCCGCTTCTGTGTACCTGCCTTGGGAACGGTACAATTCTGCTAAATTGTTGAGGGATTGTGCCACATCGGGATGATTGTCTCCTAAGAGTCGTTTTCTCAAATCTAATGCTTCTAGATGGAGAGGTTCTGCTTCTGTGTACCTGCCTTGGGAATAGTACAAT
>NZ_JAPZSZ010000277.1:0-2251 GCF_027532095.1 Microcystis sp. LE19-195.1E | reverse complement strand
TCGCTTGGGCATTCGTTTTCAATTGGCCCAACCAGAGTTACTCTTGTATTATCCCGATGGTCAACCTTTCACCAGTTACAACGAAGAACGACAACGGGCCGAAACGGAACGACAACGGGCCGAAACGGAACGACAACGGGCGGAACGATTGGCGGCAAAACTGCGAGAATTAAACATTAATCCCGAGGAGATTTAAAAAAAATTATCGCTACAATGAAAGCAGATAAGTAGATAGGTATTAAAAACCTTCAGATCCCCCCGCCTATCGGCACTCCCCTTATTAAGGGGGGCAGGGGGGATCAAACCTAAAATCCATTTTTAATTTAATTATAACCAGCTACTTAAATATCAAGTCCTCTAGCTAGAGTCGCAACAGTAAGCCCAGAAAAAATGCCCTAGGGCAGGGTTGACTAATTCCCACTCTCCGATACTTTTTAAACAGCATTTAGGATCATCACCATCCCTAAATAGACCTCGACCTAATATTATCTCAAGACCAAAAGTCTTTATAGTTAAGGAATCTACCCGAATAAAAATAATTTTAATTGCCTCATATTTTTTCAGTGAAATTGAATTAGCAACGATAGATATATATACATTTCAGTTATCGAACTACTTAATTAGTGCATAAGCTAAAAGCAAGCTGTGACTGGGTTATAATTTTTGGAGATGTCTAATAGGGCTTGCTGAATAAATCTAAAAACCTTGTTGGGTAAGACTTTTAGACTTTTTTTCCTCAAAAAGTGCCAACCCTTGGAGTGATCGGGGGGAAATTTAGGCACTTTTTCCTTGAAAATTAGGTAATTGTGGGGTGGAATGAAGAAATTAGTGCTAGAATTCCCGAAAAGTCTATTTTATTTCAGCTTGTTGTTAGGAATCTACTTAAAAGAGGTTGTTTAATCTGGCTAATACGCTTTTGGGTATGATATGCGGAAAAGTTCTGGCGATGGTGCTAAAATGGGGTGATATGCCGAAAGTTGACCCATATCTTTACTCTCAGGAGTGTTATACAGAAATTTTCTATACAATAGACCTCGACCTAATATTATCTCAAGACTAAAAGTTATTCTAGTCAAGGAACACACCCAAATAAAAATAATTTTAATTGCTTCATATTTTTTCAGTGAAATTGAATTAGCGACGATAGATATACATTTCAGCTATCGAACTATTCAATTAGTACACAAGCTAAAGGCAGGCTGTGATTGGGTTATAATTTTTGGAGATGTCTAATCAATAGTTATGCTGTAAAATATGTTTGATGCGACCATCGACAACATTGAGCCGAATCGAGTAACGCGGTATCGCTTGATGCGCGATGCTGCCTCACTTTCATTTTCCGACGTACTCGATTTATGGCAGTCAGATTCAGGGTTTCGAAACTACTACGCAGATTTGCTCGCAGAATCACCCTATGCTGCCTACCGTTGGGAGACTCCCGCACTCACTACTGGAAATGCAGATCAGCCTTTCCAGTTCGTCTTGTTGAACTCTCCCGGCTTCTCATCCCGACAGACAGATTCAACCACATACGCTAGCTATTTCACTGCTGACGACACAAAATTTGGCGTCGTTTCATTCGACAACCTTAGTGGTGATGCAACACTTGTCGTTCCATCGCCTCGAGCCGATATGTCAGCATACGGGCACCTTGCCGCGTTCGTGAGGAATGCTCCAAAGAAGCAAATTGATGCGTTTTGGCGAATCGTTAGCGATGCTGTAGGATCTAAGATGGGTCATGCTCCGCTTTGGCTCAGTACGGCTGGCGGTGGTGTTGCATGGCTGCACGTTCGCCTTGACTCGCGTCCCAAATACTATGGCTACGCACCCTACAAAACCGCATAACCAACCGTTGCACCCAAAGCCTGCGAACAGGTGCTTTTGAGGCGTTGCTGATTTGAGATATGAATCTTCTGTTGTGGGATTTTTAAAACCTAGACCCAAACTAACTTTTGGATACGATGCACAGTTGGCATTCATACCTTGATTCAGCAACGCCAATGGTTGCCCTGGTTTTTTCTAGTAAAGTTATACTATTAAGGAAGCCAAGACGAAATTCTAGGGTTAAGCAATGGTTAGACAACTCGACGACAGCCCGAAAACCACAATCGTCTATCCCGATAGCGACGGGAAACCGATGGCCGACAATACAAGACAATTTCGCTGGATTACGACGATTAAATCGAATCTAGACTGGTTATTTGCCAATGATGCCGATGTTTTCGTCGCCGGTGATTTACTCTGGTATCCC
>NZ_JAPZSZ010000353.1:0-16572 GCF_027532095.1 Microcystis sp. LE19-195.1E | reverse complement strand
GCTGCGTGTAAGCATCCCACCGAAAAACTAATGCGCGGGGGGTTTGGGGGCGGCGCCACGCCCCCAACGGGGGGTTTGGGGGGTAGAACCCCCCAAAAGCTTGGATTGAATGATCAAGTGGGAAGTAATACGGCCATCCGTTGAGTATAGACTACATATCAGGACAGGCAAAAGGCAAGAGGCAAAAGGCAAAAGAGGGAATAGATAATCAGTTTTTAATAACCGGATTGAGTATGAAAACTGACATCTGATCACTGATAACTGAATCACTGATAACTGATCACTGATCACTGATAACTGATAACTGATCACTGATAACTGATTAGGTGCAAGGAAGAGAACGCAGGTACTCACTGAGGTGGGAACGTAAACCGATGCCATGGAAAAGCGGGCCACGACTGCCTAATTCGACGATACTGACGGCGGCCACGGGCATTTCAAACCGATCGCGATAACGGCCCACATCGATACCCATCAGACTACAGAGCATGATCCGGATGGTGGCCTTGTGGGAAACAATCAGGATATTACCATCACTGTGGGTGTGTTCGATTTCCTCCAAAACGGCCGCCGAACGACGGGCGATATCGATCCCCCTTTCTCCGTTGGGGGGAGCATTCCAAGCGGGATCCGTCAACCAGCGTACATAGAGATCATGATATTGGCGATCGATATCGTTGGGGTGCATACCTTCCCAAAGACCATAACCGATCTCTTGTAATCCCTGGCGGATTTCTAATTTCAGTCCTACCGCTTCACAGAGGGGTTTAGCGGTTTGAATAGCTCTTTGTAGGGGACTGACGTAGGCCGCGCGCCAAGGTAAAGAACGATAGACATCGGCGAATTCCTCGGCCATTTCGATGCCTTCGGCAGTCAAACCGGGGTCATTTTCTGGAGTACCACAGTATCCTCCCGTTTTGCTATAGGCCGTTTGTCCGTGTCGTAGAAAATATAACATCAAGCACATAGTTTTTCAGGAGACCAAATTCGGGGCTTCCCTGGTTACTGTTGACTGGTTAGGTTCCCGCTCGCGAGCGCAGGTCATTGCGGAGGTAAGAGCGATCGCCCATGACTTGAAAGAGGGGACCGTGTTCGGCTAATTCGACGATCGTCACCGAGGCCACGGGCATGGCAATTCGATCGCGATAACGGCCGATATCAATGCCTAAAAGAGAACATAACATGATTCGGATCGTTGCTTTATGGGAAACGATCAAAATATGGCCATCATCGTGATTATGGTCGATTTCCTCTAATACTTCCGAACTGCGGCGAGCGATATCGATGCCTTTTTCGCCCCCTGTGGGAGAATTCCAGCCCGGATCTGCTAACCAGCGCACATAATCATCATGAAACTCCCGATTAACCTCGGCTGCGGTTTTTCCCTCCCATTGGCCGTAGGCAATCTCTTTTAATCCTTCCCGTTTGTGGATGGGAATACCTAAGAGATCGCTTAAAGGGGTGGCCGTGGCCATGGTGCGCTTGAGGGGACTAGAATAGATCCCTGTCCAAGGCACATCTCGATAGACAAGAGCGAAATCCTTGGCCATTTCATCGCCGGCCGGGGTTAGTTGCAAGTCTAATCGACCGCAAAAACTACCCGCTTGACTGGCTGTGGTTTCGCCATGACGCAAAAAGTAAAGTTTTAGACTCATTTTTTGGGTGCATCTCAATATTTGTGACTCTCTCCCACTTATAGTGATACTAAATCCTGTTTAAAAAGTACAGGAGACCAGGGAGCAGGGAGTGGGGAGCAGGGAGAAACAATCCATAACTTGGCAGTTAATCACACTATTAAAAACGGATTTGGTATGATAAAAGGTAAAAAAGGTTATCCTAAATTCCCCAAGAATAATCTTTCTGTAGAGTATAAACACTCTGGTGGGAAATTATCGAATGATAGAAAGAAAATAACTTTCACAGATAAGAAAAATATTGGCACGGTGCTTTATCCAACCTTCTGATTATCTGTTTGGCTACCTTAGTTGGTAAAGCTAAATAATCAGAACCTTGAGCTACTTGGTGATAGAGTTGATTAAAATTTAATTTCTTGTGTTCAACCAAGAAATATTGGCGATAGTGGTAATTAGCTAGATTGAAGAGATTTTTTGACAAAAAAGCAGCTCGGTCAATTTCTGACCAGCAAGGATGGCATTTGGTGATGATATGGCGTTCAACTAGCTTCATGTCTTGATTGCAGCTGATAACCCTCTCAAAATCTATCTCCCTTAAAACCTACTTCTTTTAACCATCTAGCTAGATGGATTCAGAAGGTTTAAGGAAATTTGAGGAGATTTAGAGAGAATTTTCGTTGCTGTATTTACCCCCACACCCTACCCCCACAAAAAACTTTTTGCCGCAAACCCTATCCAGACTACAGTTTTTATCAATCCCCTCGTCAACTATTTTCGCAACCGGCAAGAAATCCACTCCTCCCAAGCAGCAGTAAAAGAAACCTCCTACTACGGCACTCTCGAAACTCTCCTCAACGAAAATGGTCGTGCCGGTGAACGGTTTACTGTTCGCAATTCCACCGCAAAAGTAGTTATCGAAGAGGCCGGGGATCACCTCTGTCAATACACATAGGTTTGTCGATTGACCTTCATCGCTGGATTTCTTTCCTTCCCACTCTGGTTGATGCTTTTTACTACTCCCCTTCTTCTTAGTTGTAAGATATCTACATCTATCAGCCACTTATCTATAGTTTTGTAACGGCAATTTTTGCTAAAAATCAATAAGTGTAAACTTTAATCACAAGGTCGATCGAGTCCTGACAAACGTGTTATCTTAAAAACATAAGGCACAAAGGAAGCGACTCAACTTCCTTCCAGGCAAAAAGACCTAGAGCCTGTGCCACCTGCTCTAGCTCAACGCAACAGCTAAATCGGACGCAGATTCTCAAAGTTTGTAAAGTAAAGTATGGTTTCGCCTCTGTTGCTCGATATAGGACAGATGGAGTGAGCCGTAATCAGCACCTGAGTCGGTAAACTGAGAAATCTTGATAGTTGACAGATAGACTGTTGTGGGTTCTGTAAACCTCTATTGTATTGAGTCCGTCAATTTTTTAGGAGTCCATATCGTTTGTACAAGATGAAGCCCGCCTCCCTAGGCGGGTCTATTGTGTTTTTAGAAAACCGCCACGAGATATTCCTGTAATTGCAATTGATAACCTGCCTGTAGCTGACAGGGATAATCAAGGGAAAACTCAGGTAAAGCTAATAGAGAACTCTTTTGACAACTAACTAACGCCACATCGAAGCGACAGCTTAAATCAGACCATTGGGGATAAAAGGCGAGAAATATCTGGGCAGCTTGGTAAATTTTCCCTTGTTTACGGTCATTGATCGCTAATTTGCCCCCTAAATCCCAATTGCCAGCACTGCGGGTTTTAACCTCGACGAAAGCGAGAGTCGCCTGAGATTTAGACAAGACGATTAAATCGATTTCACCGCCAGCACTACGCCAACGACGCTGGAGGATATGCCATTGCTGTAATTGCAACCAATCCGCCACCAAATTTTCGCCCAATTCCCCCACGGTTGTCATATTCAGTGATCAGTGATCAGTTATCAGTGGTCAGTTATCAGTGGTCAGGGAACAGGGAACAGGGAACAGGGAACAACGCCGATTTATTGTCCTGTCTTCTGACTCCGAACTCCTGACTACTGGCTACTGTCTCCTGTCTCCTAACCAAGCAGGACAATTTTCGATTTCCACAAGAGGTTTATTACAAAAGTCCTTCTAGACGACGACGGATGCTGTCTAACTCCGCATCGGGAATCTCGGAAAACTCCTCCTCGGCGGGGGGGACTTCCTCTTTTTGCCAATCCAACTCCTCGGCATTGCTTTCGGGGGGAATTACCAACATACCCGCTGCAATCATTTCCGCTTGATAGCCGGCGCCGCGACAAAATTCTGCCACTTCCTCCGAATCAATTTTCTCTACCGTGGGAGTCGGAAAATCCTGTGCCTCTAACAGCAGAGCATAACGGGTGGCATCATCTTCCGATTCAAACATCAACACCTTATTGATAGCTCCCATTTGAATGGTGTGGATACCTTCGTTTTCCGTGCCTGCGTTAAAAAGTAGTACAAATACACGCATAATTACTATTAGCGATCGATAAGCGGTGGTCGTCTATACTCATTTTACCCCCCTTCTCGATCGCTAATCTTCAGCAATTTTAGTTTCTAGTCAACCACTTTTGACCGTTAAGCCGTTGCCTGGTGTAAAACAACAGTAAATCAAGACTAACTTTCCTTTCATCGATCATAAATGATTCAAGGGTACTAGGTTGAGCGCCGCCCTCAGCTTGAGAAAAAGCTTTTTTGCCATTGATGTCTTCTTCTAAAAAATAAATGCTAAATTGACGCATTCCCTCGAGCCAATTGCCAGTTAACTGCCAACAGGGAGAGCTAGAAAAGCCCTGTACGGGAATTTTATCCTGTTTAAAGGACAGCTTTATATCACTTATACCCAGCTTTTGCAAAGCTGCCGCCAGTGCGGGCTGAAAATGCTGCTCAATAAATTCAGCGAAGGGTTTTTCCTCGACGGTAGGCTCCTTGGGTTTTTTAGCAGCTGCAGGTTGAGCCGGTTTTGCTGCTTCTGCTGCCGGAGTTGCGGGGGTGGTGGTTTCTTCTGCCATAGCAATTAATCAGGAATGGGTAGGTAGCTACAATTATATTTTCTCCCGGGTTATCAGCTATCAGTTTTTTTAGCTATCAGCTTTTATCCAGACGATCAATTTGACCCTTAACGAAGGCAAAAGGCACTCATGCAAAAGGGACTCATGCAAAAGGCAGCTTTGTTCTCCCCACACCCCACACCCCCAACCCCCAACCCCCAACCCCCAACCCCCAACCCCCAACCCCCACCGAAAAACTTTTTGCCGCAGACTCTACTTAGGGTTTGCTGAATAAATCTAAAAACCTTGTTGGATAAGACTTTTGGACTTTTTTCCCCTCAAAAAGTGCCAGTTCTGGGAGTGAGGGGGGGAAAATTCAGGTACTTTTTCTCTGAAAATTAGGTAATTGACCAGATGAGAATCGGTAAAAACCTACACCCCACACCCCACACCCCACACCCTGTCCCCACGAAAAACTTTTTCAGCAAACCCTACTTAATGCTTCGGCAGATTTGCTCCAATCTTAAGCTTTTAAGCCTTGATTAATTCGAGTAATTGTGCTTCGGTTAGCTGAGTAATGCCCAATTCTAGGGCTTTTTCTAGCTTAGAACCCGCCGCTTCTCCTAGCACTAAATAATCGGTTTTTTTGCTGACAGAACCCGTCACTTTCCCCCCAGCTTTTTCGATTAATTCTTTGGCCTCCTCCCGTTTGAGAGTTGGTAAAGTGCCAGTAATCACAAAGGTTTTCCCTGCTAAGGTGGCTTTAGTGGTGGTGGTTTTTGCGGCTGCGGCAAATTGTAAACCCGCTGCCTGTAATTTAGCGACTAAATCCCGATTAGCCTCGATTCTAAACCAATCATAGACCGATTGAGCGATTTCTTCACCGATACCATAGACAGAGGCTAAATTAGTCACGCTGGCGTTAGCTAACTCCTCCACAGTCCGAAAACTTTCGGTGAGAATTTTGGCGTTAACGCTGCCCACATAGCGAATTCCTAGCCCATAAAGTACTCTCGACCAGCTTTGATTTTTGCTCTGAGCCATAGCTGTAATCAAATTTAAGGCTGATTTCTCGCCCATTCGGTCTAATTTGGCAATTTCCGTTTTTTCGAGGCTGTAGAGGTCAGAAATAGCAGTAACTAATCCCTGTTCAATCAGCAAAATCACCACTTTTTCCCCTAATCCCCGAATATCGAGAGCGTCGCGACTAGCCCAGTGTACTACACTTCCCCGCAAAATCGCCGGACAGGAACTATTGACACAGCGCGTCACCGCTTCCCCCACCGGACGAACTAGGGGAGATTGACATTCAGGGCAATTAGTGGGCATCTGGAAGGGGAAAGTCTGGGGAGGACGCAATTCGGGCAGGATTCTCACCACTTCTGGGATAATTTCCCCCGCTTTGCGGATAATTACCGTGTCACCGATGCGGATATCTAATTCGGCCACTCGATCGCTATTATGTAAAGTAGCCCTTTGTACGGTGGTTCCTGCTACCTGTACTGGTTCCATCACCGCCATGGGTGTAACCGCACCGGTGCGTCCCACGTTGACGATAATATCTTTAACTACTGTGGGGACTTCTTCGGCAGGATATTTTAAAGCGATGGCCCACCGGGGGAATTTTTGAGTGAATCCTAACCGATTTTGTCGCTGTAAATCGTTGATTTTGACTACGACACCATCGGTCATGTAGGCTAATTGATGACGTTTTTCTTGCCAATCTTGATAGTATTGCGCCACTTCTTGCAGGGATGGACAGAGTTGACGGTGGGGATTAACCAGAAATCCCATGGTTTCTAATCTATCTAAGGATTGCCATTGATTAGTGATATTGTTATCGTCTAAATGCAGGGTATAGGCAAAAAATTGTAAGCGTCTTTTATCAACTATTTTCGGATCTAGTTGTCGTAGGGTTCCCGCTGCCGCATTGCGGGGATTAGCAAAGAGAGATTCCCTTTTTTCTTCTCTTTCTTGATTGATTTTATCGAAGGTATCGAGGGGTAAAAAAGCTTCGCCGCGCACTTCCACAATTGCTGGGGGATTATCTATATTTAAGCGTAAAGGAATAGAGCGAATTGTCCGCACATTGGGGGTAATATCTTCGCCAGTGACTCCATCCCCTCTAGTAACACCTCTGACTAAAAAGCCGTTTTCGTAGGTTAAAGCTAACGCGGAACCATCGATTTTTAATTCACACACATATTCCGTGTCTTGGGTTTCATTTATATATCTTTGCCAACGGTTGCCCCATTTATTTAATTCTTCGAGGTTAAAGGCATTTTCGAGACTATACAGGGGAATATTATGACGGACAGAAACGAATTGACTAGAGATTTTATCCCCGACTCTTTGGGTGGGACTATCGGGGGTGATTAATTGAGGATAACGCTTTTCTATGTCTTCTAATTCCCGATAAAGTTGATCATAAACGCTATCGGGTATAAAAGGATCATCAAGAACATAATAAGCATAACTGGCTCTTTGTAGTTCTGTTTTTAGTTGTTGGCAACGTTGTTGGATTTCTAAGGGGATAGTCATAATCGTTAATAATGCTACTGTGCAAAGACCATTTGAGGAGTTAATTGTAAATCGGGAAATGTCACCGATATTATTCTATCTTCGTTGTTAAATTCTGCCAGTTCATAAAATCCAGAAATCAGGGTTAAAACTGATATTTTTAGAGCAATAGGATCGATAATCCAGTATTCAGGAATGCCTCTTACCGCATATTCTGAACGTTTATAACGGTAGTCATCATCGGCATTACCCTGGCTAACAATTTCTACAACTAACAGGGGAGGAAATTCAATCACTGCTGTGGTCATATTTCTAATCTCTTGACATTGTTCGGCAGTTAAAATCATTAAGTCTGGAATTCTCGATTTAGCTTTATCGGTGCGAATTCCCACCGTAGCGGGCATAACTTTCCAAGTTAGATTTAATCTTTTAATTTCTGCTATTAAATAATCATAAAGACAGGCAAGAATTAAAGCATGAAAGCCACTAGCGGGAGGCATGGAAATTAATTCTCCGTTAAATAATTCGTACTTATTATCTGTGGAGTCCTGATAATTTAAATATTCTGTAAAGGTATATATTTTTTGTTGGGTAGCAATCATGATAACCTCCAGCCAAGATTTTAGTATTCAAAAACCATTTGAGGAGTTAATTGTAAATCGGGAAATGTCACCGATATTATCCTATCTTCTTTGTCAAATTCTGCCAGTTCATAAAATCCCGAAATCAGGGTTAAAGCTGATATTTTTAGAGCAATAGGATCGATAATCCAGTATTCAGGAATGCCTCTCACTGCGTATTCTGAACGTTTATAACGGTAGTCATCATCGGCATTACCCGGGCTAACAATTTCTACAACTAACAGGGGAGGAAATTCAATCACTGCTATGGTCATATTTCTAATCTCTTGACATTGTTCAGCAGTTAAAATCATTAAATCTGGAATTCTCGATTTAGCTTTATCGGTGCGAATTCCCACCGTAGCGGGCATAACTTGCCAGTCTAATTGTAGCCTCTCTATTTCCCTTTCTAACACCTTAAATATATATCTAAGTATCAAAGCATGAAAGCCACTAGCGGGAGGCATGGAAATTAATTCTCCGTTAAATAATTCGTACTTATTATCTGTGCAGTCTCGATAATTTAAATATTCCGCAAAGGTATATAATTTTTCTTTGGTGACAACCATAATAATCTCCAGAAAAAACTTAATTGAATCTCCTTAAGGGGGGTAGGGTTGATTCATGAATCAACCCTACCATGAATCAACCCTACTATGAATCAACCCTAGGGTTAGGGGGAATCTGACAAGTTTTAACACCGAGCTTTTTACTTAGATTCGATATCCTCAACTTTTTTGGGAACTGTTGCAGTTAAAACCTCATTTCCTGTGGCAGTAACTAACACATCATCTTCGATACGGATACCGATACCCCGCCATTTTTCTGGCACTTCCGGCTGTCCTTCAGCAGGTTTAATATCGGGGGAGATATAAATCCCTGGTTCCACGGTTAAAACATGACCAGGCTGCAAAGTTTGCCAAGTTTCTTCGTTAACTTTATAACCTCCTGCATCATGGACATCTAATCCTAACCAATGACCGGTTCTGTGCATATAAAAAGGCTTATATTTTTCCTCTTTAATTATCTCATCAATGTCGCCGACCAATAGCCCTAAATCCACTAATCCCTCCACAATTGTTCTGACGGCTGTGTCATGAAAAAGATTATAAGGATTACCAGTTTTTACCACTTCAATCGCCTTTAATTGAGCTTCCAGGACAATTTCATAGATAATTTTTTGTTCGGGGGTAAATTTACCATTAACGGGAAAAGTGCGGGTAATATCACCGTTATAGTAATTGTAGGCACAACCGGCATCAATTAATAAAAGCTCATTTTCTTGTACTTGGCGATTATTGTTGATATAGTGCAGAATACAGGCATTAGCACCACTAGCAACAATAGAAGGATAAGCAGGACCCATACCCCCTTCTAGGCGAAAAGTATGCTCAATTTCCGCTTGAATTTGATACTCGTAGTGACCAACTTTGGTGAATTCTCTGGCGCGATTATGTGCCTGGGCCGAAATAGCGGTTGCTTGGCGAATATTGTCCAATTCGGCCTCGGTTTTCAGCAAGCGCAAAGGATGGAGAATAAAATTAGTATCCTCTAAAGCAGTCGGTCCGGTGCCGCGACGGGGAAAAGTGGCGATTAATTTTTGCCAGTGATTAAGAACGTTTGTATTAAAAGTTTTGTCCCGTCCGAGATGATAATAAATTCGTTCGGCTTTTTCGAGATATTGGGGTAATTTTTCCTCCAATTCTTGGATAGAATAGGCCTCATCAGCACCAAAAATCTCCTTTGCTCCTTCCACCCCGTGGAGATAGCCGGTCCAAGTTTCTTTTTCTGGGTCTTTTGGCTGCACGAACAGGATAAACTGATGTTCGGGGTGATGGGGTGCTAAAATCGCCACCGCATCGGGTTCATTAAATCCTGTCAGGTAAAAAAAGTCACTATCCTGACGATAGGTGTATTCTACGTCATTGTGCATGACCGCCATGGGCGCACTGCGAAAAATTGCGGTTCCATGGCCGATTTTTTCCATTACCTGCTGACGACGCTGCTGAAACTCTCTGCGATCGATGCCCATAGATATTCCTAAAAATGTCACAATAAGTCTTAGAGTCTATTATCGCTAATCTTTTTAGTTTATGACCCCTGAAGAACCAGATTTTTCCCAAGATATCATCGAAAGGCGCGAGTTTACCCTAGCAGATTTTATCGCTCAAGAGGGGGCGGATTTCCTCAAAGGGGAATCTCCTGTCCCCAAATTAGTGCAGGTAAGGACTGAAATTAAACAGTTTATTGCCGCTAATTTAGGGGATTCTTCGGGAGCTTTGCAGATAATTTTACAGCTTATCGTTGATGAAGAATTAACAAAAGTCAGTCAAAATTTAGATAATCCCGTTCAAGCTTTACAGTTAATCCTAGAAGAAATTTTAGACAATCAAGAATTACTCTATGAATTAGTACACCGAGTCGATGTGAAATGGGGACAATTATACGGAGAACGTCCCTATTTTCAACAACCCCATCAAAAACCTCACCCTGAAGACGAATACACTCACAATTCCGTCAGAGATAAGTTAGTCAGTTTATTAGCCAGATTAGAACCGAATAAGTAGTAGAGTTATTAGGAGACTCCGAGACGATTCAAGATATGCCTTATCTTTAGGAAAAACTCTGTATTTTAATTATTTCTTAATAAATAGAGAATAACAGGACTGACACGGAGCATTTATCCCTAGACAGACCACCGGGACGGTCAGGGGTGAAAATAGGTGTAAGATGAAAAAATTCTCCGATAACTGTTGCCCTATCCCCCGCGTGCCTACCTATTCCTACTATACCGCCGATGTTTTTAGCGATCGCATTTTTGGCGGTAATCCCCTGGCGGTTTTTCCGGAAGCGTCTGGATTAACCCGCACCCAGATGCAAAAAATCGCCGCCGAATTTAACTTCTCGGAGACAGTCTTCGTTTTTGCGCCAGAAACGCCCCAAGGCACTAAAAAAGTCCGGATTTTCACCCCCAGTACCGAGTTACCCTTTGCGGGCCATCCTACCGTCGGCACAGCCTATATTTTAGCCCTAATCGGTGCTATTCCCCCCTACCAAGAAACCACGATTTATCTGGAGGAAGGAGTCGGTTTAGTACCGGTAAAAATTCTCATGGACGGGGAAAAACCGGTCTATAGTGAGTTAAAAGTGGCACAATTGCCAGAATTAGTGGCGGATAATTATGCTCTCGATGATTTAGCGGCGATTCTTTCCCTAAGCGTTGCCGATTTCTTACCCGGTTATCCCCCTCGCGCCTTTTCCTGTGGCCTTCCTTTTTTATTCATCCCCGTTAGAAACCGCGATATTTTAGGGAAAATAAAACTAAATCTAACTCTCTGGTCATCATTATTGGGACAATCCCCCGCTAATTCCCTTTTTGTCTGCTGTTTTGACCCAGAATCACCCCAATCTCGTCTCTATGGCCGAATGTTTGCCCCCGGTTTGGGAGTTATGGAAGATCCCGCCACCGGTTCGGCTGTGGCCGCTTTAGCGGGCTACCTAGGGGGGTTAGAATCTTCTAGGGAAGGGATGAATCAATGGACAATAATCCAAGGGGTGGAAATGGGCAGACCCAGCAACATACAATTAAAGTTTCAGAAAAATAACTGGGAAATTACGGAAGTTTCTGTGGGTGGTGCATCAGTTCTAGTCTGCCAAGGCAAGATGATAATTCCCGATGGGGAAAGACTTTAGCTGGTTAGAAAATGAATGGTTTCCCCTAATGATTTTAACTCTAAATCCGAGATTTGGTCATCATTCCAATAACTAATTTCTTTGCCTACTTTTTCGATAAAATAATTGGCCGCATAACGATATCTTTGTTGACAAGCTTCCTGAGCGAAATCTACCAAGTCTCTAGCGTAGGATTCGGGGGAATGATTATTTTCTAGCCAAATTTGACCATTTTTCCCGATAGTCTGATAGAATTGCGGATCGTGAAGAAATTGAGAGAAATGTTGGTGTAAATCGGCGATTTCGTTGCCAACAGTCACATAACCTACGGTATTTTCCGGCAACTCACTATACCAACCTATTTTAGTCACTAAACTTGGCAAACCATGGCTCCAAATCCGCAGCTGACTACCGGAAGCTTCCCCCATAGTAGGATAACGTAAATTGATCGCTAAATCTGCGTCAGCTAAGGCGGTTTCTAATTTGGCTTCCGTGACAAAACCATGCAAGGTTACTAAATTATTTAAATTTAAGCTATTAATTTTTTGAAGGAGATAATTACTATCCCATACTTCTCCATAGATGTCTAAGCGAAAAGCTTGTTTTTGGGGAAAACTAGCTAAAGCATCCAGAATCATATCAACACATCTGTTTTTTCCAATATGATCAAAAACAATTAGTTGATAAAAATCCCGGTTTTTCTGCAATTCGTAATTTGATGACAAATCGCATCTAGAATAGGGTAGGGGAAAATAAGCAGTAAGAAGCGCATTTTCTTGCTGAAACTTACGATAACCTTCCTGACTGTGAGTAATCACCCCAATAGCATTTTTTAACGCTAAAGGAGTCAGGGGATAATTATCAGCCATAAACTGTATAGATACCTCTTGATTCCACCACATTTCTGCCGCTATTTTTCCTTCCTTTCCATAGTAATAGAACATTTGATTAAGATAGCCATCTCGGTCATTATTGATTCTAGCAATTTCACTAAAAAAATACTGCAGCTTTAAATCATGAAGGACAACTATACCGGGGCATTGACAACTAATTCGCCAGATATCCTCATGAAAATCTGGGTTATTACCAATATGATAAATATTTATGTCTGCTTGGTTAATTTTTGACCACATTATGTTATCTCTATGGTAGGAATTAACTTTGACATAGTTGTTTAGTTCTCGATCGTAAATTTTTTGATTAGTCCATAGTTCTAACTGACAATTTTTAATCAAAGCTGGCAAGATACAAGTCATGTAATCAGCGATACCAGTTTTAGCGGGAGGTAAAGGAGAAAACCAATTAATTTTCATGCGAGTAGTTTTTTGATAACGTTTGACCAATTAATATCGAGACTTTTGTAGTATTCACCGGCAGATTGACCTAATTTTGCTGCCCAAGACCGATTTTCCCAGAGTTCGTCCATCGCTGCTGCTAGAGCATTAGCCGTCGGTTCCACAATTAAACCGGTTTCTCGATCACGAATAAATTCCAGGGGTCCTCCCGAATCTTGGCAGGTAATCACTGGTTTAGAAGCTAACATTCCTTCCAGGGTAACGTAACCGTAATCTTCCTCAAAGGGAGGATAAAGGACTGCTAGGGATCTGGCATAATAATCGAGTTTTTCCTCGTTACTAATTCTGCCTAAAAATACCACTTTTTCAGCAATATCCAACTGCTTAACTTTTTCCTCTAGAATGTCACCAAAATCTCCTTCTGGTTGACCGGCAAAAATCACTTTGACAGGGTTTTTAGTCAGGGCTAAAGCCTCAAGGATTAAATCTTGACGTTTTAAGGGATTGATCCGACTAGGAAAGAATAGATAACCTTCTTCTGGTTGACATTGAAAAAAATCAGCATTCTGGGGAGGATGATAAAGGGGGATCGAATCAACATTATTATAGGTTTTTAGCCTTCTTGCCACATTTTTAGAATTGCTAAATATGTTATGAGTTTCAGCAAAAACATTATTATCTGCCCGGATAATATTTTCACGAATTTGTAAACCATTGGCACTTAAATCTAACCCACCATAGGGATTACTCCATAGTTCATACGCTTGTCGGTGTTGATGCAGAATCCAGAGAACTTTGCTGGGATGAGGAATTAAATAAGCTGGGAATTTTAAGCCAATTAATCGGTCAATATTTCTGCCATTGGCGCTAGTCAAATCTAATAAGCGACAGACTAACATTGTGTCTAAAATTCTCTCCAGGGGATAGGTTTGAAAGGGAATCGCGACTATTTCCGCTTCATGGCCCGCCAATTCTAAAGCCTTACATAATTCCTGAGCGTGAATTTCCGCACCGCCATAGACAAAAGGAACCTGTGTTGTTGTAATAATAACTCTCATGAATACTTACTCGTGATTAATTATAGTTTATAACCAATAACAGCATAATCCATTGGACCATAAAAATACTGATTAAACTGTTTAGATAACTCATCTAATTCATTTCCCTCATCAGCTTTGAATCCATCAGAAGGGTTTAAATTAAGAATTTCTACCTCGGCAAAACCGCAGTATTGCACTAGGAATTGAGTCATCAAACTGGGTAGAGGATTGCGGTGGGTTGGATCGAAGTAAAAATTACAACTCCCCACTAAAACATTAGCAGGATTGGGAGTCTCAAAGATAACCAAACCTCGCTGACGCAGCACTCGAAATGCTTCATTTAATAGCTTAACTAATATTTCAAAGGGTAGATGTTCAATAATATGAAATCCCGTGATTACCGCCACGCTGTCATCTGGCATTGATTGCAAATAATCGATAACATCCCCTTCTAAAACGTCTAATCCTCGACTTTGACATTGTTCAATGACGACTCGGTTTAGATCGATACCTCTGGCTCTGTAACCATTATCTCGCAAAAGCTCTAACCACTCTCCCCGACCACAACCTAAATCTAAAATCAGCGAGTCTCCCGGAGCAATTTGTGCTTCTCTGAGTCGGGGAAGATATACTTCTAATCTCCTATTAATTTCCTCGCGACTGCCGCGGAAACGCTCCTCAAAGGCGAAGTAAAAGGCATCTAGAGAATGATCTAACTCTCCCGCAAAAATTTGCGCTGGTTCACTCGCCAATCCCCCTTCCGCTCCTGCTGTCGCTTCTAAAAACTTATTCATTAAGCGCTTTTGTTGGAGTAAATCTATCTTTAAATAATGGCTATTTTGAAAATTCTTCTCATTACTATCTTTAATTTGGGTTTCTAGATACTCCTGCAATTGCTCGGTCTTCTGATACAATTCTCGATCGAGGTGTTGGATTTGGGTTTGCAGCCCCTCTTGAATTTGATTAGCGATCCTATCCCGCTTTTGATCCAGTTGCTCGATTTTGGTTTGCAGTCCCTCTTGAATTTGATTAGCGATCCGATCGCGCTTTTGATCTAGTTGCTCGATTTGGGTTTGCATCTCTCGCTTAATTTCTTGCCCGTAACCAGATAAACTCTGACTAACCGCCATTAAATTCTCTAAATCTCGCCTGGATTGTAACCGCAAATTTTCCACCTCTGATAATAACTGTCGATTTAGTTGTAGGCATTCTCGCAAGGCACTGGCAAGATTTAAATTCACTTCCCTTTGATCGCGAAATATGGTATTGAGAATCTTTAAAGCCAGAGCTTGCAAGGGTTTAAATAATAACCAGGGGAAACGCCCAAATTTCTCTGGTAGTTGGTTACGCACTGCCGCTCTTGACTCGGCTGTTTTGATGAATCCCTCTATATAATCGATTTGATTATTAATTGTTTCCCGATCAAAATCCCCCTTCAGGACTAATTCCCCCGTCGCTGCTGGTACTTGTGCCGAGGGAACCCCCGTATCTGGGTTTTGGCGCAGGGCTTCTTGGCGAATTTTATCAAGCAAATGCTTGACATTTAGATTGGGATAGTAAGTTTCGATAGTCATAGAAGAAAAAATTAAGTTTAATATTTTCGTTCATCCCAGCACCTAGTAGAGATGAAACTGCCTTGATTGAGAATCTTGCTCCCCGATAGTGGCTACCAATCCCATCTTACAGGTTCCTGTACCATCAGGCTGGGATGGCATCGCTGTTAAGACCGTTTTTTTCTGATCAAGTTTCCCCGAACAAGACATTTGCTGCCCTGTGGTGACGGAGCGGCAAGTTTCTGGCTCTCTCGACAATAGCCCATCAGGTTTTAGAACCAAAAAATTAAACCTCAGAATCAGAAAAGAGTTCGATAGATACCAGACTAGACATTTTTAGATTTGTTTCCGCTCCCCCTAACACACACAGATTAGCAGCCAGAAAAAATTCCCGCCAAATTCCAGCACCAGCAGTGAGGATCAGATGGCTAGGGTTGGACAAATTGCCCCAGCAAAATTGACCGAGGAAGTCGGACTAACCTATGGGTACATCTCGATAAACTAAGACAGTTTAAATATTGTAACCGAATTGCCAAATCAAGGTGAATCAGGGTGTATTCTGGGGGGTGGGGATATAAAGTTAGGTCTTAAAGAATCTACTCAGTCTGGTCGGGGTTCAGTCTTCAGCGATCATTACCGACGGTAGAAGACCTTGAGCGAAACTACTCCCACAAAAAAAATTTTGCCATAGCTTGATAATTGAGGTCATCTATGCTATACTTTACGGGTTCGTAATCTGAGATTTATTAAACTTCTGAAATCGTAGAGTCAGCAAGGAATCTAGGGGAGCATCTCATTTATGCAAGTGAGTAATTATACTTATCCTTAAAGCTGGTTTCTAGCAAGGCTTTCAAAATAGCTTGACATAAAAACCTGATTTAGGGGTTACAAAGGTGAGATGCTCCCGAATCCAGTTCTTTTTTATGTTTCAGATGGGCATCATTCAGACATTCATAAATAGCTGAAGAAAAGTCAGAAAAGTTTTCATAATATTTACCATACAAACATTTCTTTTTTACAAATTTCCACAGCCTTTAAATTAAATTTAGATTAGGCGAATAAGACGGCAGATAGAGTAGCTCTATTGACAAAGAAAAAGCCAATTCTTCAACAATTTTACATTTTTGATAGCGGGCATTATCTAATACTAGAGTGATGGGAATAGTTATTCCTAAAGCAGCTATTTTTTTAAGAAGTTCACAGACTTGAGTTGCTGTAATATAAGTGTCATTAGTAACCATAATAAC
>NZ_JAPZSZ010000154.1:0-1854 GCF_027532095.1 Microcystis sp. LE19-195.1E | reverse complement strand
GGCGATCGCTTTCCACTGGGCCTGGGTGATGGGGTATTTACCCATAAAGAAGGGTGGGACAGTTACTTCATGTTGTGGTCTTTCCTTTCTAAATCCTTCCCAATTAAATTTTTTAACCAGTCTTTCGATTTCCTCGTCTTCTGTTCCCATCGTGAATGTACCCCCCGGGATGGCGACCATTTCTAGGGTGATGCCGTTGCCCAAATCTTGGGCGAAATATTGGGACTGCTTCGACTCTTTTTTGATTTGCTCACCCTTCGCATTTACTCGCACCACCTCAAAGTTAAATACCTTGAGTCCAGTTTCTTGAGAAGGTTTAGGGGTCGATGACCTATTTCCCTCAGACCCCGTGACGTATTCGCGACGCGTAAAAGGAATCGAAGACTGTCTTAGAGCGATGCGCTTGATAGCTTCGATCGCCTCTAAATCGCCACGAGATGCTCCTAAGACACGAATCCATAACTGTTCAGCTAAGTCAAGATCGCCCCTATTTTCTGCTAAGGAAGCTTGATACTTTAGGGGTTCCACGTCCCTAAGCGTGGCAACTTGTTCTAACAAAATAAAATAGAGCTTGTGGGGCGGTTCTGCTTTTAGATAGGGATTCTGTCTCGGTTTCCCATATCTAGCGTTAGTTTGCTCGACTTGACGGCGCAGATATTCGTCTAGACGCTCGACCGTAGCACAATTGGCTTCTCCTTGCCGCCGCAATCCTTCCAGCAGCGTATGAGTAAATGAGCCTTGTTGTAACTCATCGATCTCCCAAGATTGCTGATTGGCAGTACAGGAATAAAAGGTTATGACTCCCTGATGCTCCTCTTCTCCAATGCCCAGACCGCCTCGGCTGTCCTCATCTCGACAGGCATCTAACAATAGTACGACGTTATCCGCCCCAGACCGCCGCAGCCGCTCGGTGACATAATCCACCGATACAGCCGTTTCTCTTACATTACCCGGATCACTATCTGGCAGCATCAGATAGTCTTTGTCTTGATAGCGCCTGCCATGACCAGCAAAGAAAAACCAGAGATTGTCTCCAGACTTAAGCAGGGGAGTCTCGAACTGCTTCTGAAGAAACCGCTTGAGACGACCGTGGGTTAGTTGCGTGGGAATGGGGGGACTAGCAGGAATGGGTGGAGAATCTTCGGTAAAGAGAAATATCCCACTGTGATCGAATCCTCCCTCCCCTTCACACCAAGCTTTGATCGCTTCCGCGTCTTGCTTGGCGTATTTCAGCGGCTTGAGGTTGTCATACTCGTTGATGCCGATCGCTATCACCCAGTTTTTAGCCATCTTTTCTCTTGAACTTAAATGTCATCGCTCCTTTCCCTCCTGCTTTGCCCCCGATCCCAAACAGGCTAACTTGTCCTTCCCCATTAATTTCTACAGACAGTTCCACTTCATCGAGCCGGATTTTAGTGCCTGGAGGATCGGCTTCATTGAGCATTTCCCGCATCGCTTTGAGAAAGCCCTTCATTTCTAGCTTCAGTTTGGACACATCCACTTGACTTCTTTCGGTGGCCGCAACTTCGGGCGATTTTTCCTTTTCACCGAGCCGTCCCCCGATATCACTGCTACTTCTAGCGCCGGTGGGCGTTTCTCGAACATAAGATTCACCCGTAATAATCCATATTTTGCTGGGAGTCGCGATATCTTCGGTCATTGTGTTGATTTCCCCTAAATGTTATCTCACTTGCCTTTAACCAAACATTCTAAGGGACTTCCAGAGAATAAAATACCCAACAAAAAAATAGAAAAGTGTTTTTTTGAAAAAGTAATTATTTTTGTCTAGGAAAACAAAGAGTCTCCCATTACAACCTATTTTTCCGAAAAAATAGGCAGCACAAACTCTTATAC
>NZ_JAPZSZ010000145.1:0-32128 GCF_027532095.1 Microcystis sp. LE19-195.1E | reverse complement strand
CCAAGCTTTTCTGGTCGGAACCCCCTAAGCCGAGTTTTCAAGGTGCTGCGCCGTCCACTTGGTTTTCGAGACTGGCCTTTTAATTCTAACGTAAAGCCAACCTAGAACGGCGGGGTTTCAGACCCAAAATTTCCGATGAACTACTTGACTAAACCTTTTGACTCCATAATAGAAATAAGTTTCGTCAATTTCACAAGCGAAAGCTTTTCGATTCAGGATATTGGCAGCTAAAGAGGCACTGAAAAGCCCCCCAAATGGTTCCCAAACCACATCCTGTTCCTCACTTGAAGCTTCAATAATTAATTTCATCAGATCCAGTGGCTTTTGATTTAAGTGAACAGCTTTACCATCCTGAGACTTAATTCGTTCATCATCGCGCAAAGCTGAACGATCCCAAACATTTGTAAAACCATGAGGGCAATTAAATTTAGAGCGCATCTTCTCCCACTCTTTACCTGTTAAAGGACGCTGGCCATTTTTAGAAAAATAGGGTTTTCCCTCTGGGTTTCCGTGTTCGTTGGCATAGAAAACTAATTTTTCAAACATTTCGGGTGGGGGAAAATACCATAAATGTCCTTGGTCAAAATATTTTCTTGTTGCCGCATCTGCAACACCACAAGCTAAATTAGCTTGACGCAAAGGTAAGCCCGATCTTAACCATTCCTTTCGGAGCCATTCTTTAAGTGTTAAGTCAGCAATTTTGACTTCTCTAACGTATTGGACGCAAACCTCTGTAACCACTGGAAAACGCCTTATTTTTTCTGTGTTGACATTACCTGCAATATGACCTTTTCCTTTATTCCATATATTACAATTAACATATCGCCAACCAAATTTCTCAAGTATTGGATGTACCACAGCCCAGCCAATTTCTGAGTTCCAAAACCAAAGAGTTGTATTTGGCAAGGCCAACTTAGACCAAGCTTCCACATGAGGTTCATACCATTCAGGTAAGTCAAGATGATCTGATGTATCACCTTCAAATCCTAAAAGACCGTAGCCTCCGTCTGAGATTATTACTATAGGTTGTTCCCAAGAATCATAATGTTCAATGCTATTACCAAGACTCAGACTAACACTACTGTTATTCCAAGCTGAAAAAGCAAGTTTCTCAGTAAGTTGGACAGTTTTGCCGCGCCCAACAGTGCTTGTTGCTTTATTCTTTTTTATACTTGGCAGGCTATGAGAAGGCTCAGGTATAACCATGGATTTTTTTATCGTCTTATAAACAGTATGAATATCAATACTCTATCCTGTTTTAGGATATTTGGCTACCCCATAAACCAATGACCTAGAAACTTAGCCTAAGACTAGCAAAGTTTCTATCTCCTCGATCAAGTTTTCCCAGTCAACTTGATCAAAGTTTTTTTGTTTTAACAGAGTGATTGTTTCGTTCAGCCAGCCGACATAATCGGTTTGAATTAGCATAAAAACCTCGTAATTTTATCAGTTTTAATTTAGATACAAAATAACCAATGATTAATTACAATAAACTATCCATTAAAGTGAGAATTCCGGAGATATTTTCGCCACTAGAATTGTTTTTTAGATGGGTTTCTAAAAGTTCCTTGAGGGCAACCAGTTTCAGACTATTTTCCGCCAAAGTATTAGCGATCGCAGGAGCAGCCGGCAGATAACCCGTAGCACCTAAATCCATTAAAGCAGAACGACGCAGCTGTAATTCTTCCCCTTGTAAGGCATTAATCAGAATATCGCCATAGTGGGGGTTAGCCGTGAGTTGATAGAGGGCGCGGGCAGCCGCATAACGCACTTTTTCGACGAAATGCTTTAAAAACGGTTCGATGAGGGGAATCGCTTCCGTCGCTTGCAGGGTTCCCAAGGCTTCGATAATTGCTTCGTAGGGTTGGACTAAATGGGGTTTTCCCGCCACTAAAACGGCCACTTCGATGCCACCCTCTAATAGTTTCTTTAAAGGTGCGATTGCGCTTCGATCCTTAAGCATTTCCAATGCCTGGGCAGCCGATTCGCGCACATAATAATCTTCACAGTCGAGACAGGCAATCAAAGCGGGAAGACAACTGAGATCATCTAATTTCCCTAAAGCGCTGGCGGCATTGCGTCGCAGGGGATAACCGCCATCGGGAGTGCGATCGCTTTCGTCCTCTAAAGCGGCAATTAACGCCGAAATCGCCTCCGGTTGACGAACGCGGAATCTACCCAACCACCAAGCGGCATAATAACGCGCTCCTAGGTCTTCTCTTTGCTGGATATTAGCGATCGCTTGTTCAACAGTATAGGCCGGATTATCGACGGCAGGAGAGTAAGAATCGCTCATAGACAAGTGAAAATGGGTGTGGGGTGTGGGGTGTGGGGTGTGGGGTGTGGGGAAGTGGGGGGATGGGGAAGTGGGGTGTGGGGTGTGGGGTGTGGGGTGTAGGGTGTGGGGTGTAGGGTGTGGGGTGTAGGGTGTGGGGTGTGGGGAAGTGGGGGGATGGGGAGAATAAATAAAACCTGTCCCCTTACTCCTGTCCCCTTACTCCTGTCCCCTTACTCCTGTCCCCTTACTCCTGTCCCCTTACTCCTGTCCCCTTACTCCTGTCCCCTTACTCCTGTCCCCTTACTCCTTACTCCTGCCTCCTGCCTCCTGCCGACCGACTCAGTTTTTCATAGTTGCCGCGCCATTGCCAATACCAGAATAAATTAAACCCCGTTGAGCATCGAGACTAATGATCACCCCTTCGCGGATAATTTTCGTGGCATCTTTAACCCCGACAATAACAGGAATACCCAATTTTAAACCGATAGTAGCGGCGTGATTATTCATCGCGGTATCTTCGGTGATAATTCCGCCAGCTTTCCGCATCATATCCACATATTCGGCGCTGGTGGTGGGAACGACTAAAATCTCCCCACTACTAAAACTACCCACTTCTCGGGCATTATGGGCCACTCGCGCCCGGCCACTAGCCACACCCTGGCCGATACCCGTACCCTTGCCCAAAAGGGATTTTACCACTTCCACCTTAATTAAATCCGTGGAACCGGCCACCCCTTGCAGAGTTCCCGCCGTCATCACCACTAAGTCACCATCCGCTAGGAGGTTATTTTCCTGGGCGAGATTCATCGCCACTTGAAAAGTTTGGCTGGTGGAGGGTAAATCGAGCAATAACATCGGTTTTACGCCCCAAACTAGCTGTAACTGCTGTGCCACTTCTCGATGGGGAGTAACGGCTAAAATCGGGGTTTTTGGGCGAAATCTGGAGACGTTACGGGCAGTAGAGCCGGTTTTTGTCAGGGTAATAATTGCCGCCGCCCCCAATTGTTCGGCAATTTGACTGACTGCCGAGGAAATAGCGTTAGGAATCGATTGTTTATTGTTAGAGCGAGCGGCACTATTGATCTGTTCCCGTTCGATCCTTTCGGCAATGCGGGCCATGGTTGC
The DNA here is from genome assembly GCF_027532095.1 of Microcystis sp. LE19-195.1E. NCBI lineage: Bacteria > Bacillati > Cyanobacteriota > Cyanophyceae > Chroococcales > Microcystaceae > Microcystis > Microcystis sp. LE19-195.1E. Next base: position 28,725 of record NZ_JAPZSZ010000145.1, on the reverse strand, counting down.
CACCGCTTCGATGGGATAATGACCCACAGCCGTTTCATTGGAAAGCATGACCGCATCAGTGCCATCTAAAATCGCATTAGCCACGTCCGAAACCTCGGCGCGGGTGGGACGAGGATTACTGGCCATACTGTCAAGCATTTGAGTGGCGGTGATAATCGGGATGCCTAGCTGATTAGCGGTATTAATCAGGCGTTTTTGCAGGATTGGCACGTCTTCGGCCGGTAATTCTACTCCTAAATCCCCCCTAGCCACCATAACACCATCACAGAGGGATAAAATTTCCTCCATTTCCTCGATCGCTTCGTGTTTTTCAATTTTAGCGATCACGGGGATAGATTTACCCGCACTGGCGATTAATTCTTTAATTTCGAGGATATCTTGGGGATTACGCACAAAACTAAGGGCGATCCAATCCACATCCCACAGCAGTCCGAACATTAAATCTTTTTTGTCCTTATCGGTTAAAGCTTTCACCGACAGATAGACGTTGGGAAAATTTACCCCTTTATTACTGGATAAGACACCCCCAACCACCACGCGACAGGACAGGTCTCCTTTCAAACGATCCACTGATTCCACCCGCATTTCGACCTTACCATCATCGAGGAGAATTCTCGAACCTTCTGGGACTTCTTGGGCCAGCGAGGGATAGCTAATGGAACTTATTTCCTGATTACATTCCACATCCCTAGAAGTAAGGATAAAGGGTTCCCCCGGTTTCAGGGTAATCGACCCACAGGCAAATTTACCTAAGCGAATTTTTGGCCCCTGTAGATCCTGAAGGATGCCAATCGGTTGATTGAGTTCAAAGGCTAACTGACGGATCAGATTAATGCTGTGACGATGGTAATCGTGATCGCCATGGGAAAAGTTTAATCTAAATGTCGTCGCCCCCGCCTTGATCATCTGACGTAATGTTTCCTTATTTTGCGAGGCTGGGCCAATCGTGGCCACAATTTTAGTGCGACGGGGGAAAGACAGAGAGTGCATAGATAAGCAACTAAATAGGCGAAGTAAATATAGCAGCGTTTGGGACGCTCCGATCATCTTCTCATAAATGGTTATCGAAAATTTGGCTTAAAACCCCGTCCTTTTAGGACGGCTTTGTGCTACGACTGTAGTGGTGTAGAAAACCCACCCTATCATAGATACGACCGAATAAAAATACTAGGTTGAAATTCCTGCAACGGGTTGACGATGAGTAAGGGGAAGCTGAAGGCCGCTGGAAACCCCATGCTAGAGGCAAAACATACCGCCGTTCGACTTTAAACGGACGGGTCGGAAGGCATAAGACTACCGCTAAGATAGCAGCATCCTGTGAAGCGTCAACCCCATTGACGCGACCATTCTGAAAAGGTGGCGTGGTGAGGAATCACCGCTCGTTTACGGCGGTGAGATTGTCAAATCCAGTGAAAAGTTAAAAGTAAAAAAACGGTGAGATTTATAAATCCCACCGTTCTTATTTACCAAGTCCGTCAACTCAGCTTAGAAACGGAAAGTTGTCCGGAGGACACCGACAAAAATGGTGTCGTTATTACGGTTGTTAGCGTTGAAGATCGCATAGGCACCGGGGGTAATCAGGATGTTTTTGGTGACTGGGAACTTATACTGAGCTTCCACCATGTAAGAGGTGCTGCTTTCTTTATCGGAACGGGGCACTTGACCACCACCTAAAGAAAACGCCGCACCTTCGGCAAAGAGGTCGAGAACGGAGAGGTTAAGGTTCCAAGACCAGATACCAGTGTTATTGTCTCCGATCGCATCATTAACTCCCGTGGCCGAAGCATCGGCGTAACCAGCCCAGCCCGCTAGATTTAAGACTCCTGGGATAACTTGGGCGCTCGCCTGAAGACCGAAACGGTTAGCAGTAGTACCAACGTTACCGAAGGGACGCTCGGTGAGAGGGCTGCTGACGTTACCGAATAAACCAGAACTCATACTGGCTGCAGTTTGATAACTGTAAACGTAAACGAAGTTAATATCGGCAAATTTGATGAAGGAGAAACCAACCTGAGCACCCGCACTGTAGGAACCGTTAAATAAACCGCTACCAGGGTTAGGATTGCTGGCACCATTAGTCCCACCCTCGGCTAGGTAGGTTCCCGTAACTTGGAAAACATCGCCAATGTTGAATCTGACCCCAGCACCAACACCGGAAGGACCACGGAAAACGATGTTATTGTAGCGTTGACCGCGGGATAAAGCACCTGTACCGCTATCGGCGAGGAAGGGGTTAGCAGTGATGAAAACGTCATCTAGGTTTAACTGGTTAGCACCAACCCAAACGGTGATGTTACCGAAGGGAGTGCCGATGGGAGCGCGGTAGAACAAGTCATCGATGGTTATGTCATTGTCCCGGCCATCATCGTATGCCAGACGGGTCATGTTGGTTCTCGTCGGACCGTTTTGGTTGAAAGTGGTGTTAAAGTTACCCGCTTGTAAACGGGTTCTCAACAAATCTTTACCGGTGAAGCTGGTTTCAAAGTTGAGTCGTACCCGATTATTAAATACTGTTTGAGTCTGATCTTGATTGCTGCCATCAGTCACCGTACCGTTGGTATTGGTAATGGAAGCTTGACCCCCCCAGCTATCGGCGATACTGAAGATGACCTCACCTCTGAGTTTGGTGGTGGTGGAAAATTGATTGTTTTCCAAGAAAGCAACGCGCTGTTCAAGGTTATCTACTCTAGCCCCTAAAGCCGCTAGTTCGGTCTCAAATTCTTGAACAAGACGTTTTAATTTATCGATATCTTCTCTGAGTACCCCGACACCATCTTGAATTAAACGTTCCATGACGTTTAAACAAGCGTTTAAACCTGCGGCAAATTCCCAACGAGTGGTGGCACGATCACCGCGGAAGGTACGGTCGGGAAAACCCACGATACAACCGTAACGTTCCACAAGACTTCTTAATGCCTCGTAGGCCCAAGCGGTGGGAGATACGTCCCGCAGTTGGTTAACGCTAGTCACCTGGGACATGGAACCCTGATAAACACCCGTATTAATCTGCTGACTATTTTGGGCGCGTTGAATGCGATCGAGTTGTTGTTGCGCTACTGGATCAACCTTGAGTTGAGGTGTACCAGGCATAGTTTGAGCCACTGCGCTGCCAGCAGCCGCTACGGAAGCACCTAATACTAAAGGAGTTACCTTTACTAAATTCTTGAATAGTTTTGACATGGGTCAATCCTCACACCTTATTCTATGGATTGAATGGACTATGAATACAAACAGACTATATGTCTAGCCTGCAATTATAATCACATTCTATGCTAATTCCCTCTTGTCTAGGTTAAGTTAATTTTATGATATGACAGAAAAATTTCTGTCTGATCTTATTAAAATTAGGAATTACGCACTTTACAAATTAACCATGATGTGCATCATTGAAAATCCCTCCTTTCAGACTTTCGGCGATTAACTTCCCACCGATAGCGATCGCTCAAAAGTCATCAAGAAATCACGTTAAAATGCCCGAAACCCATACATCACATTTAGTCAATCCTGTCAATGGGCAATTCCTAAAGATTTTGTTAAAATCTCAGCCTTATCAGTTATCAGATGTGAGTTTTCAGTTCACTGTTTACTGTTCACTGTTCACTGATAAAATCTCCCCACTTCCCCACTTCCCCCCGCAACGCGCACGAAGTGGTCTCCCCACTTCTCCACTTCCTCAACAATAGTTGTGTGAGCTAGGCTCGATCGAGTAAGTTAGAATCGAGGATGATAGATATAGTGCTAGACTTGGGGGTTAGGATATAGATCGACTCCTTGAGTTAAAAACAGCAAGATTGCTGCTGAAAACTGACGGCTATAGATAAAGACTCGATTCTTGAATTTAAGCACCGAGAAGGGAGATAAAGATGGTCAATTTTGGGCTGAATTCGGCCAGTATCTTAGGAATTTTTCTGGCAGTGGCCGGAGCGGGATTATACTTCCTGCGCTCGGTGCGGCCGGAACTTTCCAGGGATCATGATATATTTTTTGCCGCCGTTGGTTTACTGTGCGGTTTAATTCTACTTTTTCAAGGGTGGCGACTGGATCCGATTTTGCAATTCGGACAATTTTTGCTGACCGGGGCAGCGGTGTTTTTTGCCTTCGAGACGGTAAAATTGCGGGGTTTAACCACGGAACAGGCCCGCCGCGGCACGTCTTTTGTGGATGAACGTCCTGTGAGTCGGGAATATCAGGCCGAATTAGAACCCCTCGACACCTACGAACCGGAGGAACGTTACGAAGATAATCCCCGTTTACGCGGTTACGATGATCCCCGCTCTTCCCGTACTTCTAGTTATCAGGACGAGGAACCCCGCAGCACCCGCACCCGTCGGCCGGCCGATACTAGCAGTCGCAAAACGGCTAATCGTCGTCCCCGCAATAGTTCCCCCACTAGCGATCGAGATGTTTATGATCAGCGCCGTAGCGGTGATGATTGGGAAGAAACCAGTCCCCGTCCCCGTCGTCGTCCCGCTAGTGAAGAGACGAGCAGTAAACCGCCCCGCACTAGCCAAAAACGTCGTCCTCGCCCAATAATTGAGGATGATCCGCCATTTAAAGGGGAATACGTCGATTATCAACCGATCGATCCTAACGATACGAGCGATCGAGAAGATTGGGAGAGACCGGATAATAGTGAACGGGAGTCGAGTAATGATAATCCGACTAGGTTTGATTATTAAGGAGTAGGTCCGATGACCAAAGCTCCCTTTTTACTGTTTATCTGCTTGTTTTTAGGGGTTATAGGCGGTTGTAATCTCAATAACCCCGGTTTCTCTACAGGAACCCTAAATAGTCGCTATAATGACGAAAAACCTGCCCTGAGCGGTGATGGTCGTTGGCTTGCTTTGCTGTCTAATCGCCGCGGTAGTAATCAGATGCTGCTTTATGATTTGCAGACAAAACAATACCAGGCCCTAGGGGGATTATATACGGGTCAAGAAATTACCGATAGCCCCAGTTTAAGCCAAACGGGGCGTTATCTGGCTTATGTGGTGATTATTGAGGGTCGTCCCGTCATCGCTTTATATGACCGCATTACCGATCGTTCTGAGTTATTGAGTCAAAATTATCGCGGTTGGTTGCGAAATCCCCGTCTTAGTCCCGATGGTCGTTATCTTGTCTTTGAGTCCGCTCGTCGGGGACAATGGGATGTGGAGGTTCTCGATCGCGGTCCGAATATCGAGTTGGATATTGCCGATGGCAGTCCCGTTGAAAGTCCCAAACCGTGAAACGTCATTTTTTTATTAGTCTTGTTGCTGTAATTAGTTTGTTAACTGGATGTGCGGGTTATCCCAGTTTATTGTCTTTTCCTTTCGATCGAGGGGGGAGAACTTTAAACAGTGCTGCTAGTGAATTAACTCCCTATCTTGCCTCTCGCTATCTCGTTTTTGCGTCCGATCGCAATGGTTCCCAAGCTATCTATCTTTTTGATGCCATCGATCGCCGTTTACTGTCTTTACCCGGACTAAATTCTCTCGATCAGATCGCTTCTAGTCCTTCCATTAGTGAAGATGGTCGTTATATCGTTTTTACTGCTAGTCGTCAGGGAAAAACGGCTATTTATCTGTATGATCGACAAACTCAACAGAGAAGGGAAATTGCTCCCGATCTGCTCGCGGAAGTACGCAATCCGATCATCAGTGCCGATGGTTCTAAAGTGGCTTTTGAAGCGGCAAAAAATGGGCAATGGGATATTATGATTTACGATCTATCCGGACGGGTATTAGTCAATGAAAATCAGTGATCATTAGACCTCTTATAAAAATCAAAAATTGTTGTTAGGGTTAGGAGTCAGTAGCCAGTAGCCGGTCGTCAGTAGCCGGTCGTCAGTAGCCAGTAGCCAGTAGTCAGTAGTCAGGAGAATTAAGAATGAATAATAATCAATTATAGCGGTTTTCAGTCTAATGAGGTATAGTAAATCTCTTGATAGATAGGCGTTTCAGCGTTGCAATCGGGACTCACTTCTGTGAAAACCGCTATAAATGGTATATTTACAGATTTTATGCCATTTAATCCTTATTTTTGCCGTTTTTGAACCCTCAAAAATTATCTTAAACCCATAGCTTTTAGTCGATGTTCTAGAAATTGTTTTCCCTGTTTTTCCCCGTCAGCAATCAGACGCTGGATATTGGCAGGAGAGCGATCGAGTTTACTTTCATAGTTGAGACTATTGGCTAATTCCGCCGACATTTCGATCATAGGAATATGGTAATCTTGATCGGGATCTTCCGGGAAAGATTTAGGAATTTTAAATGGTTCTGTTAAGGCGATCTCGCGCAAGAATTCTTCTTTAAAGGCTCCTTTGAGAAATAATTGATTGAGAAAGTCAATCTGATCGAGACCTTGAAATAGGGAAACATTGCCTTCTAATTCATTGCGGCGATCAGCAATATCATCGGATTGCACGGGGATCTTATCTCTAGAGGTGGGATTAATTTTAATTACCCAAATTTCATCGGGAATATTTTCGACTCCGACAAATTCACGGCGAATTAAAGAACGGATGGGGGGATTATCGGAAAATAGTCCATCCCAGTAGGCCATAGTTTCAATGGTGACGGCAGGAAAAATGTTAGGAACACAGGCAGAAGCTAGGATATGTTCAATTTTAACCGCTTCCTCGCGCGAGTTAAATTTACTTAATTTTCCTGTCAGGACATTACAGGCCCCCATTAATAAAATTGGTGGTTCTGGTTTAGCTCCCCAAGTGGCTAATTCCGAGAAATCAATATGCGCTCTTAGTAACTGATCAAAGTTGGTAAAGCGACCGCGTAAACCGTAGGTAGCTAGGGAAAATAATGTTTTAGTAATTGGAGAGGAAGGACTGAGATTATACTGGGGAATTAATCCTTTGCTGGCTAATTCTAGAGCTTTAATAGCTGAGTCATTAAATAGCTTTTCTTGGGGAGTTTGAGTGCTATTATCTTCCCAAAAATCAATCATTCTTTTCCAAACGACGCTATCACCTTTTTTGAGAGCATACCAGGTGAAAAATGCACAGATAGCACCGCCAGAAGTACCACTGAGACTGACAATATTAAAGTAATCTTGCACTTTATTGTCAAATAATGCTTTCAAGGCACCGGCAGTAAAAGCAGTTTGACTACCACCTCCCTGACAAGCGATCGCAATTTTGGCTTTCATAAATATCCTTTGAATGGCTTCTATCTAAGTCTTAGGGCTTTAATTTAAGGTTAATTGAAAACCTAGAATCAGAGCCAAAAATATAGAAATTTTTCTGATTTTCAGAAGAGCTGCTCGGTAGATGTTGCCATCACTTCTAGAAAAGGATAGGATTTCAAGGGAATTGTCTAGGTAATTAGCTGAAGCCATCAGCCTGCGGCTATATCCAAGCGATAATAACTAGAAAAATGGAAAAACTGATAACTGATAACTGATAACTGATAGATTAAATCACCGTCCCGTCGGGAATAGTGGCATTTTTGAAAATAACCACGATGCCGCTGCGAACATAGAAACCTAAATCTTCGCGATTAGCTTCTTCCACACGATCCTTGTTAACAATTAAAACATTGGCACCAATGCGAGCATTTTTGTCCACAATTGCCCGACGAATAGTGGAACCGGGGCCGATACCCATGGGAACTTTGCCATCTCGGACGAGACTTTCCCGTTCGGGGAAAGACTCATAAAAGTCCGATCCCATCAGCATTGTATCCTCGATCGTGCAGTCTTTGCCGACTCGACTACGAATACCTAAAATCGAGTGATGGATGCGACATTCTTTGAGAATACAACCTTCAGAAATCATCGATTCTGTCACCGTACAATTGAGCATTTTTGTGGGTGGCAGATAGCGAGAACGGGTATAGATGGGGGCTTTTTCGTCGTAGAAACTAAAGGCGGGATTGGGTTGTTGAGTCAGGGCGAGATTAGACTCATAAAAGGCTTCAATCGTGCCGATATCCTCCCAGTAACCCTTAAATAAATAAGCCTGAAGATTGTAGTCTTTAGCCGCCGAGGGAATAATTTCCTTGCCGAAATCGGTCTGTTCTTTATTGGCATCGAGCAGATCGATTAAAACATTCTTTTTAAAGACATAAATTCCCATGGAAGCGATGTAGGGACTTTGACGGGCCTGGTCGGGACTTAAGCCTAAAATCGTCGTATCTACCCGCATTCTTTCCAATTCTGCCCCTTTGGGTTTCTCATAAAAATCGACAATTCGCCCCGAATCATTAATTTTCATCACCCCAAAAGCGGAGGCCCGACGTTCATCGATGGGAACCACCGATAAAGTGATATCGGCGTTAGTTTCCCGATGGCGTTCGATGAACTTGCTGTAGTCCATGCGATAGAGATGATCTCCCGAGAGAATTAGATATTCATCGATATCCCAATCCTTCATCGTCCAGATGTATTGTCGTACCGCGTCGGCCGTGCCTTGGAACCATTGAGGATTTTCCATGGTTTGTTGAGCGGCCAAAACTTCCACGAAACCATCACTAAAACCCGTAAAATTATAGGTACGATTGAGGTGACGATTGAGGGAAGCGGAATTAAATTGCGTCAACACATAGATTTTGTCAATCTGGGAGTTAATACAATTGCTGACGGGAATATCGATTAAGCGATATTTTCCCGCTAGGGGGACGGCAGGTTTTGCCCGCAGTTTCGTTAACGGATAAAGGCGAGTTCCAGCCCCGCCACCTAAGATAATAGCTAATACTTTTTTCACGCGCGTAACCCTCGCGATTGGCTGTTTCCTTCTCAAAGTAAGTGTAGGATGATAGCGCACCTTATTGATAGAGGGGAAACAAAAATCTAGATCTAAAAGTCATCAAGAGGGAATTGATCGGAGTCTTTGCGGATAAATTCGCTAAAATCATGAATTTTTGGGCTAAATCATTAATATTCACCTTTTTTATCCCTTTACCGTACCTAATGCCCGCCACGGTGACTGGCGATCGCTGTTCTTGGTTAGCCCAAGGTTCCGATGTACAGACTTTCGGTAAACAGGGCCAAAGCGGAAAAGCTGGCAAGGTCGGCGGCCAAGGCAAAAATAGTGACAGTTTAACCCTTTTTCTCGATGGTTCTCCCCTAAAACTCGATATTTCAGGACAAAAAGGGGTCGATGGTGAAAATGGCAGCAATGGCAGCGATGGCAACTGTAGCGGTCAACCGGGCAACGTAACCAGAAATCTCCAGGCGGCCGGTGGTGGTAACGGTGGCAATGGGGGTGATGGGGGTGATGGGGGCAATGGCGGCGCTTTAACCCTCTATGCCACTAATTTAGATTTTTTAAGACAAGTAACGGTCAATGCGGCCGGAGGCGCTGGGGGTTTTGGGGGTCAGGGAGGCCAGAGGGGCAAGGGTTGTCGCTGTTCCCAACCCTTCTGGACAATTCAAACCTGCAGCGGTAGGCCGGGTGATGCCAATTATAGCTGTACCACCAGAGAATTTAGCTGTCAGGATGGTCTCGATGGGGCGACGGGTAATAGTGGTCGTAACGGTCGCGAGGGTCGTTTAGGACAGTTAACTTTAATTCAAATCGATCGCCCTTTAACTGCCGATCAACCGAGCGCAACTGTTCCCCTTTCGGAGTTAAAAGAACGGGGTTATATTCTATCTAAAAATAGTTGGGAAACTCGCACCGGGGCAGTGTCTTTATTTGCCCCCGGTTCCCTGATCGATGATCAATATCGGATTTTAGTAGATCGATCGGAACGTTCTTTTATTTTAATTTGGAATGCCCCCCAAGAGTTTAACCGGTTTACTAATCAGCGTTTTACTTTAACCCTCGATGATCAAAAGGAAATGAGGGTAACTGTCCCCAGTGACCTCTGGATCGAGGGAACCACTCAAAAACGCAATAATGTTACGGAATTTGTCGTTTATAATGCTGTTTTTGAACGAGATGTCACCCAATTAGAAGCAAAAGGTATTACAGGAAATGGTACTGATTTAAGGCTTTTTCTCGAAGATAAAGCTTCCCAATCGAATTTAATCGGCACTAAATTTAAAGTGCGTTATCGCGTCACTCGTTGGCAAGCAGACGACCTGCAAACCAGTCCCAGAACTGATTTTGTCACTCGCTATGAAGGAGATATGCCCGCTAATTTGATCCGACAGGAGGGTAATCAATTTATTCTCGATATCGGTCAATTACCCTTACCTGTGGAATCTTTGCGATCGGGTACGGGGATAGAAATTGAGTTACTTGCTACTCGTTCTTTTGCCGGTTATTCCAAAGAACAAAAACTCGTCATCCGCGACACGATTAAAGGGGCAAATATCCCACGGAGATAAGTCAAAAAAGCTCCCTTGTCCTTTCTCCGGCGCAGTCTTAACCAGTAATTTAGATAGTCAACTTAAGTAGCTGGTTATAATTAAATTAAAAATAGATTTTAGGTTCGATCCCCCCTTAGTCCTAGGGTTGATTCATAGTAGGGTTGATTCATGAATCAACCCTACCCTTAGTCCCCCCTTGATAAGGGTGGTGTCTGATAATTTTTAACGCCTACCTACTTACCAAAAGGCTCTAAAATATGTTGAGAGGAAGACCGGTTCTTCTCTGGGGAAACCAGGAGAATGTCCCGATCAGCGATCAATGGCTACCCTGAAGGAGAAAATCAAGGGAAAGATGGGCAATATTTTAAGTGTGGCGCCGATGATGGATTATACCGATCGCCATTTTCGCTATTTTTGGCGACAAATTAGCCGTCGTCCCCTTCTCTACACGGAAATGATCACGACGATGGCGATTAAACACGGCGATCGCTATAAGTTGCTGGGGTTCTCCCTAGCAGAAAAACCTCTCGCTTTGCAGTTAGGGGGTGATAATCCCTATCTTTTGGCAGAATGCGCTAAAATAGCCGAAGATATGGGTTATGACGAGGTAAATCTCAATGTGGGTTGTCCTAGTTCTCGGGTAAAAGAGGGCAATTTCGGCGCTTGTTTGATGGCTAACCCGGAATTAGTCGCGAGGGGAATATCGGCAATGAATCAAGCTGTATCGATTCCCGTGACTGTAAAACAGAGAATTGGCATTGATCATCAGGATAGTTACGAAAATATGGCTAATTTTGTCCGTATTGTTGCGGATGCGGGTTGTCAACGTTTTACCATCCATGCGCGTAAAGCTTGGTTACAGGGATTAAGTCCCAAGGAAAATCGCACCGTTCCCCCTTTACGTTACGATGATGTTTATCGCCTAAAAAATCAGTTTCCCCATTTGTTTATTGAAATTAACGGCGGTATCATTAATTTAGAACAGGCTAGACAACATTTACAATTAGTAGATGCGGTCATGATCGGTCGGGCAGCCTACGATAATCCCTATTTATTTGCCACAGTCGATCGAGATTTTTATGGGGAATCGGTTACTCCTCCTACCCGGGAAGAAGTAATCAAAAAAATGCTTCCCTACATCGATGAGTGGGTGAGTAAAGGTTATAAATTACACCAGATCAGCAAACATTTTTTACAGCTTTTTGCCGGTCAGCCCGGAACTAAGGCCTGGAAGCGTTATATTAGTGAAAATAGCCATTTTCCTGGGGCCGATTCCGGGGTAATCTGGCAAGCTTTACAGCAGGTAAACTCCCTAAATGATCTGGCTAATCTGTCAGCTTCCCATTGATTTATTTTCTTTTCTATGATTACCCAATCCTCAATTACTGCCGGGGTAAAAAATTCAGCTATGGCGGATTTTGTTTATCAACCTCCCCGGGCAGCTATCACAGCTAAACGTATTTTAATTAAACCTAATTTAGGTTATCCTGTGCCACCACCAGTAACGGTTAGTCTGCCGGTATTAAGTCAAGTTTTGCGGGGATTGAGAGGGGTAAATCCCGGAGCAGAAATTATCTTGGTAGAGGGAGTTTGTTCTGCTATTTCTTTGAGAGAAATTATCGATATTTTGGGAGTAAAATCTATTCTCTATCCTGGAATAACTATTCTTGATGCTGATAGTTTACCCCAGCAAGAATATCCGAATCTTTCCCCTTTTCCTGTCCGTTTTCCCTCGATGTTTGCCCCTAAAATTATCGAAGAAGTGGATTGTCGGATCACGATTGGAACCTTAAAACGCACCCATTTAAAGGATAAACCCTTGATTTCTGCTTCTTTAAAAAATCTCTATGGACTCTTTCCCCGTAGTCATTATAAAGCCCGTAGTCCTAACTCGCGGGGGCAATTACATCGCCCCTCCGTACCGCTAATTTTACAGGATGTTTATTTTTGTATCGGTCATCTTTTTGATGGGGCAGTGGTGGACGCTAATCTTAAATATTTTAGTAGCAATTGGCGACCGGATCGAGGAAAATCTATTCCTCTCGGTCAAGTGTTTTGGGGTGATGATATGATTAGCGTGGACCGCAGTGCTTGTCTGTTAGGTGATGAACCAATGCCAAGTTATTTAGATGCGATCGATTTGCTTCGTTCTCAACTTTTAAACGGAACCAATTAGGGTTAAAAAAGTTTCTTGATGGGGTTAGGAGTCGGTCGCCGGTCGTCGGGAGGGGAAGTCAGAATAACAGAATGACCTCGCGCAATCCTGTTTAAAAAATATACAGGAGAGTGGGGATCACCGGAGCGGGGTATGTCAAGGAAGGGAGCGAGGTGCGTTTGGCATTCTCAAAGATTAACCCATTGTCGGTTAAAGCAACTGCTCTTTAGGTTGCCCAAAACCCACCTCGGTGAGGATGTCAAGCGTCTATCCAGATGCTGCCGTCTTCGATGCGAAGGGGATAAACGGGTAAAGCTTGGGGTTGAGAAACTGCCGCCATCGCTTTGTTAACCACAGGGGGCCAGGTAATCCAGTCTTTGACAGCACCACTACAGAGATCAAAAGAACTACGATGCCAGGGACAAACGATCGCGCCATCCTCGGTAATTTGGCCCTTCGTCATCGATAATTTTAAATGAGGACAACGATTACCGACGGCGTGGAATTGACCGTTATTGTTAATCAAGAGAATGGAATTTTCCCCCACTTTTACCACTTGACGGGCGCCGGGGGCAAGGGAATCTACAGATAATACTTTTGTCCAACTCATATTTTTATTTAACCAAGGGAGAGATCGAGAATGGTTTCGGGGTAATTTTGGGCAATAATGTCCTGTTTGGCCCATTGTTGGTAATCTTGCAACAATTGACTCATTAAACGCTGTTTAATCCGCAATAAAACCCCTTTTAAGAGGCTATTGCCGGCGATTTCTAACAGCGGACGCGGGGTTAACCATAATGGCGGTGGTAGGGCAACTTTCACCTCAAGATTGGCTTTCCCCGCTAGATAGGTTTGATTATTTTTTTCCACAGGAGCGAGTTTGCCTTTAACATTGAGGCTAAAGCGATCGTTGATATAATCAATACCTTTGATCTGACAGTCTTCTGATTGCAAAAATATCGTCCCCCCAGAGGTGGCCCAGACATTGAGAATAACCGTGGGCTGAAAATAGTACATATTCAAGAAGTTTAGGGGACGCATTTTTAGGCGAAACCGATTCTCAGACAGGTGTTCTGTTAAGCTAGTCTCAACGATAGCCTGTACTAATCTTTGCGGTTGGCGCAGATAATGCTGAATCGGGATGGTTTGTTCGGCAACAACAATTTCTAGGGATTCGGCAGCGGTAAAAGTTACTTCCATAAGTTGGCTATCTTAAATTTGTCTCCCTTCTTAATTTTACTTTACAAAACTTATACTTTTCGACGGTCCAGATGTAGAAATTTTACCGCTAAGAGGGGACACAAACCAGATTTTTGCCCAAAGTTAGGCTTTTTTCAGTGATCAGTGATCAGTGGGGGGTTTTAAGTAAACAGTGGGGGAGAAGGGGAATTATGAATTATGAATTATGAAGTGGGAAGAATAAATAAAAATAATCTCCTGACTCGGAGAATTCTAGCCCAATGGTAGATGTTGGATTTTTACAGGAGTTCTATTTTCCGACAAAGATAAGCAAAAATTATCTATTGACTCCAACAGCTTGAGAATATTTAAATTAACATTCCGCAATATTTACAAATTCTTAAGAATTAATTGAGAAAGATTTTTATTTAACAACGATGTTGTAATGGTTACAGCGATTTGATATAATTTCATGGTGGGTTACTTTGTGCTTTTTTGGGCAGCAATGGTTGAAACCCTTGCCACACCTACAAGGTGATCCTAATTAAAACGGGTAAATTAGTCAATTTCACCGACAACGACGATCTTTTTTTTGTGTAGTTTTATTGCAAAGAAAAAGTTTTTTTGACAAAAAGCACAAAGTGTGATATGAACGAACGTATTTCTGGCTGCCAGTAGTTATTGCAGAGTGGGAGTTGGGGAGAAGGGAGAAGAGCAAAGAGAGAAGAGAGTGGGGGAATTATAAATTATGAATTGGGGAGATGGGTGATGGGGTGATGGGAAGTGTCGTGAAGTTAAGTCCAAAAGATCAACAGGCTCTACAATGATAACAAGTGAGACCTCTAGGGAAAGGAAAATAATCATGAAGCCGATAGACCTAATTAAAGTCTTGATTGCCGACGATCACGATCTAACTTGTTTAGGACTCAAGACTTTAATTTCCCAGCAGCCGCATTGTCAGGTGGTGGGAATTGCTGTTAATGGTCAACAGGCTATCGCATTGGCGAAAATTTATCAACCAGATGTAATTATTTTAGATGTACAGATGCCTGTCTTAAATGGACACAGTGCCGCTATTCAGATCAAACAATTCGACCCTTATGTCCGCATTATCGCCCATAGTTCCTTGGCAAATCTTCCAATGGAAAAAAATCATCAAACTACAGCCTTTGATCTATACTGCCCTAAAGATATATCTTCCCAAGATCTGATCAAAGCGATCGATGACTTGGGAAAATTAGCACAATCGGACAAATCTCAATTCCGTCGGGTCGGATAGTTAACTAAGTTTTTCTTCAGGAAAAGTTGCTTGAAACTCATCGAGTAATTCATCCAACTCCTCAAGAGCTTGATTAACATCTAATCTCAGACCCCCAATGTCGGGTTTATCGCGCAATTGCAGTAAATAATCCCGTTTATTGGCCATTTGTTGCACTTTATCGATCAAGCTGGTTTTATCCATAATTCACCCTCTGGTACTGACTGCGATTATATATCAGTCAGCCCCTATCAGTGAACAGTGATCGGTGAACAGTGAACAGCCAGTGATCACCAGTAAGCTGTTGACTATCTAAATTACTCGTTAAGATTGCAGGGGAGCGCCAGAGCCGCGGAGCAGGGAGAGGCAGTTTGAGCATTTGTACTAAAATTTCCAATTAAATTCAGTACAGCTTAACTGATAACTAATCACTGATAACTGATAACTGATAACTGATAACTGATAACTGATAACTGATAACTGATAACTGACTTTCCTATGTCCCCTCTCAATTCTCACCGCTCAGAAATAACTACCGTTGCCGATCCTATTTATTTAGAAATCTTTAAAAATCTCTATCAATTTATTGCCGAAGAAATGGGGATTACTCTCCAAAATACGGCAGCAAGTGTCAATATTAAAGAGCGCCTAGACTTCTCCTGTGCTATCTTTGATGAGGTAGGAAATTTAATCGCCAATGCTCCTCATATTCCCGTCCATTTAGGCTCTATGGCCGATAGTGTCAAAAGCTTAATTCAGGATAAAGGGGAGACGATTCGTCCAGGGAATGTTTATCTGGCTAATAATCCTTATAATGGCGGTACTCACCTGCCGGATGTCACAGTAATTAGTCCTATTTTTGACCGCCAAAATCAGGAAATATTATTTTATCTTGCCTCCCGGGGACATCAAGCTGATATCGGTGGAATTACCCCCGGTTCTATGCCTCCCCATTCTGTCCATATTAGCGAAGAAGGAATTTTATTCGATAATTTTTTGCTGGTAGCGGCGGGACAGTTTCGGGAACAAGAATTAATTAATCACTTAACTAATAGTCCTTTTCCTGCACGCAATATCGCCCAAAATATTGCCGATTTTCAGGCACAAATAGCCGCTAATGCCAAGGGGGAAAAAGAATTACATAATATGGTTAATCGCTACGGATTAGCTATGGTTAAAGCCTATCAACAGTTCGTTCAAGATAATGCGGAATTAGCAGTTAGAAAAGCTATATCTGTCTTAAAAGATGGCGAATTTACTTATTATCTGGATAACGGTGCTGTCATCAAGGTCAGAATTAGCATAGATATTGATAATTGTCAAGCAACCATCGATTTTACTGGCACATCTGACCAGTTAAATAATAATTTTAATGCACCCCTAGCAGTGACAAGAGCGGCGGTTTTATACGTTTTTCGTACCCTTGTGGAGGAGGCAATCCCTTTAAATGCTGGCTGTTTCAAACCCCTCCATTTAATTATCCCGTCTGGCTGTTTTCTTAATCCCGTTTATCCAGCGGCCGTAGTAGCAGGAAATGTAGAAACTTCCCAGGCAATAGTTAATACTTTATACGGTGCTTTAGGCATTCAAGCAGCCAGCCAAGGGACGATGAATAATTTCACTTTTGGCAATCAAGAATATCAATATTATGAGACTATTTGTGGCGGTTCTGGTGCGGGGGCAAATTTTGCGGGAACCGCTGCCGTGCAAACCCAGATGACTAATTCCCGTCTCACCGATCCAGAAGTATTAGAAATGCGCTATCCTGTGTTAGTAGAAAGTTTTAGCATTCGCCACGATAGTGGCGGCAGGGGACAATATTCTGGAGGTGATGGTGTGATTAGAAGAATTAAATTTCAAGAGGCTATGACCGCCAATATTTTATCGGGTAATCGCCTGATTCCCCCCTTTGGACTAGCGGGAGGAAAAGCTGGTAAAATAGGACGTAATGCCGTGGAAAGAAACGATGGAACTATCGAAGAATTGCCCGGTACTGCGACTGTAGAAATGAACCTTGGTGATATTTTTATTATTGAAACTCCCGGCGGTGGTGGCTATGGAAATTGCTGAACGATAACTTTAATTTTAATTAAGTACCTAAGCAAAATTAAGTAAGTGGTTATAATTAAATTAAAGATGGATCCGCCCTTAATCCCCCCTTAATCCCCCCTTAATAAGGGGGGTGTCTGACGATTTACTGATTAAATCATGACAATTATCTTAGCGATCGAAACCAGTTGCGATGAAACGGCTGTGGCTATTGTTAACAATAACCTGGTGTTGAGTAGTGTGGTTTCTTCTCAAATTGATCTCCATCGTCTCTATGGCGGTGTTGTGCCGGAAATGGCCTCCCGACAACACCTAGAAACCATTAATTTTTGTCTAGAAAAAGCTTGGCAAGAAACGGGGTTAAATTGGTCAGAAATTGATGGAATAGCCGCCACAGTTGCCCCCGGTTTAGTAGGTGCTTTAATGGTGGGAATGACGGCGGCTAAAACCCTGGCTATTGTCCACGATAAACCCTTTATCGGCATTCATCATCTCGAAGGTCATATCTATGCTTCCTATCTCGCTGAATCTGATCTTAAACCTCCTTTTTTATCTCTTTTAGTCTCTGGGGGTCATACCAGTTTAATCCATGTGCAGGCCTGCGGCAAATATCAACAATTAGGAACCACTAGAGATGATGCAGCCGGAGAAGCTTTTGATAAAGTGGCACGATTATTAAACTTAAGTTATCCCGGTGGTCCGATAATCGATCGCATGGCTAAAGATGGTAATCCGCAAGCTTTTCCCTTGCCTGAGGGTAAAATATCTTTACCAACCGGCGGTTTTCATGCCTACGATTCCAGTTTTAGTGGTTTAAAAACTGCTGTTTTGCGCTTAGTAGAGAAATTCGAGCCAGATAATTTACCTGTAGCTGACATAGCCGCTAGTTTTCAAGATACGGTAGCCAGAAGTTTAACCCGTCGGACAATTAATTGTGCCTTAGATTATGGCTTAAAAACTATTGCGATCGGGGGAGGAGTTGCGGCCAATAGTGCCTTAAGAAATCATCTGGAAACTGCCGCCAAAAATCATCATTTAACCGTCTATTTTCCGCCGCTTAAACTCTGTACCGATAACGCCGCTATGATTGCTTGCGCTGCCGTTGATCATTATGATCTTGGTCATTTTTCTGACCTTTCTCTCGGTGTTCGTTCCCGTTTACCTTTAAGCGAAGTTATGCAATTATATAAGTAGGGTTTGCGGCAAAAGGTTTTCGGTGGGGGCAGGGTGTGGGGTGTAGGGTGTAGGGTGTAGGGTTTTAACTATTTTCAGCATGAAGCCCAACGCCGGATCATGTTACGCTACCGCTAACCCATCCTATAAATAATTGCGCCTCCCTACTTAATACGTCAGATTTTTAGATATCAGCCGTCAGTATTCAGTATTCAGAATTGAGGAGATTGCTTTTATCTATTCTCCCCATCACCCCATCACCCCACTTCATAATGTTTGGCTTTTTAAATCTCAATAAACCCCCCGATTGGACTTCTCACGATTGCGTGGCCAAAGTCCGAAAAATTCTTAAGACAAAACGAGTCGGCCATGGCGGAACTTTAGATCCTATGGCTACGGGAGTTTTACCGATCGCCGTCGGGGCTGCCACCCGATTACTGGCCTATTTACCCGAAAATAAGGCTTATCGGGCAAAAATCCAGTTAGGACTCAGCACCGATACCGATGATATTACGGGAAAAGCGATCGCTACTTGTCCCTGTGCCGATTTAACTTTAGAGGCAGTTAAGCCCCATTTAGCGGAATTTATCGGCAATATTGCCCAGATTCCGCCGATGTATAGTGCTATTCACAAGGATGGTCGCCGTCTCTACGAATTGGCGCGCAAAGGGGAAATAATCGCAGTGGAGCCTCGTCAGGTCAAAATTGACCAAATTACGGTTTTAGGCTGGTTAGAGGGCGAATTTCCGCAAATAGAGCTAGATATTCACTGTGGTTCGGGGACTTATATCCGTTCCCTGGCCAGAGATTTGGGCAAGGTGTTAGCTGTCGGTGGCACTTTAGCCAGTTTAACGCGCACGGAAAGCTGTGGTTTTCAGTTAGCCGATAGTATTAATCTCGAAGCTTTAAGGGCTAATTCCGAGGGTTTAATTTCGCCTCGCATTGCCTTGGCGCATCTAGACTGGATTTCTTTCACACCAGAGAGAGTTATCGATTGGTTTCACGGCAGAAAAATTAATCTAACCGATGCAAATGTTATGATTGGTTCTCTGGTTGCCGTCGAGTCTTTAGAAGCTCAATTTCTCGGCATTGCTGAGATAGTTGTCAGAGAAGATGAATACTACCTACAGCCTAAAATAGTTATTCAGCAATAGGGTTAATAATTAGGGTCTGCTGAAAAAGTTTTTCGTGGGGACAGGGTGTGGGGTGTGGGGTGTGGGGTGTGGGGAGAATAAATAAAATAATCTCCTATCTCCTGACTCCTGACGACCGACTACTGACTCCTAACCCTAACAACAGTTTTTGATTTTTACAAGAGGTCTAGTATAAACCCACTGATTATGATTTTTTCTGGCCACGACTTTTTTAGAAGCGACCAAAGATTTTAGACAAAGATTGAGCATAGAAACGGGACGATTTAAGCGCTCACTCAATTCTTGAACTGTGATTCCTTGAGGATAAAATTGCATAAGTTCAAAAATTTGTGCGCTAGTATTTAGTCCTTTTGTCGGACTAATAATCTTGATAGCCAAGGCTAGTAATCGGGAGAAACGACAGGCCATTAGACCCTTGTTTGTCGCTGCTTTGTTCCGATCAATCTAGCCTTTTTTTTCAAGAAGTTATCAGGGTTTAAAGTGCTAATAAAACCTTGACGGAAATAGAGATTAATTTGTTCCCATAATCTCTTGAATAGCAGATAAAAGGCGATCAATCTCCCCATCGGTCCCGATAGAAATCCGCACATAATTCTGAATGCGAGGATGTTTAAAATATCGCACTAATATCTGACGCTCTTTGAGTTGATTATATAACTCACTGGCACTAATCTGGGGGGGAGAAGCGAGGATAAAATTAGCTTCCGAGTCAAAAACAATAAATCCCAACTCGCGCAGAGAAGTAATTAAACGGCCGCGGGTTTGACGGACTTTTTGCCAAACTTGCTCAAAATAATTATGGTGTTTTAAAGCTGCTGTGGCTAAAGTTTGAGCGATGCGATCTAAATTATAGGAATCACGCACCTTATCCATCTGTTCGATAATGGCCCTGGAAGCAAACCCGAAACCGACTCTTAACCCCGCTAAACTATAACTTTTCGACATGGTACGACTAATGATGACATTATCGTAACGGGAGAGAAAATCGAGATGATTGTCATCACTAAAATCCACATAAGCTTCATCAATTAATACCAATCCCGAGGCATTAGCACAGGTTGCTTCTAAATAGTCGCGATCAAGATGTTTACCGAGGGGAGGATTAGGGGAAGCCAGAAAAATTAATTTAGCTTCCGGACAAATAATCGGTCCTTCTAATGCAAATTTATCATTAGTGGGAAATTCGATAATATTTGCCCCGTGTACCCGGGCAATTGTCTCGTAAAGGGAATAGGTTAAATCTAAAAAAGCGACGCTTTCGCAAGGGTTAACAAAAGTTCGCAGGGCGATATTAAGTATATCATCGGAGCCATTACCCGCGATTATCTGATCGGCTGCTATGCCGTATAATTCCGCCGCCGTTTGCCGTAACTCTTTGGAGATAGGATCGGGATAGAGTCGGACTTTCTCTAATTGCTCTTGCAAGTGGGCAAAAATTTCCGCCGGTGGGGGATAGGGATTCTCATTGGTGTTAAGTTTGGTAAATCCCGCGCTTTGGGGCTGTTCTCCCGGAGTGTAGGCGGGGGTTTGACGAACACAATCGCGTGTAGGTAGCATGGACTCTCTGGGGCGGCAATTTCTAGCAAGTCTTCTATTGTAACAAATCCTCGCCGTTGATCGGGGGTTGAATAGATGTCAACCCCTACCGGTAAAACTAATTAAGGTTCTACCCAACGGCCATCGGCTTTAATTAAATTAATCAACTCGCTTACACCTTCACTTTCGGGGACGCGTTTAATTTCCTCGCGACCGCGATAAAGGGAGATATAACCGGCCTGTTTCCCCACATAACCATAGTCTGCGTCGGCCATTTCTCCCGGTCCGTTGACAATACAACCCATAACGGCGATATCGAGTCCAGTGAGGTGTTGAGTCGCTGCGCGCACTTGCTGCAGGACATCTTCTAAATTAAAAAGAGTGCGACCACAGGAAGGACAGGCGACGTATTCGACCATGGTTTTCCGCAGTCCCAGGGCCTGGAGAATGCTGTAACAGACGGGAATTTCCTTTTCGGGAGCTTCCGTCAGAGAAACGCGAATCGTATCACCAATACCGTCCGCTAAGAGAGTGGCAATCCCGGCAGTGGATTTAATTCGTCCGTATTCCCCATCTCCTGCTTCAGTAACACCCAAATGCAGGGGATAATCCATACCCAACTCGTCCATGCGCTTAACCATGAGACGATAGGCGGCTACCATAACTGGCACGCGGGAAGCTTTCAGGGAAACGACCAGATTGCGAAAATCGAGGGATTCGCAGATGCGGATAAATTCTAAAGCCGACTGTACCATTCCTTCGGGGGTGTCGCCGTAGGTAAAGAGCATTCTTTCGGCCAGAGAACCGTGGTTAACGCCGATTCGCATCGCTTTATCTTGATCTCGCAGGGAAACTACTAAAGGTTTCAGAGTTTCGGCTATTTTTTCGCCAATTTCATCAAATTCTGCTTGACTATACTCGCTGCGGTCGGCTTTCGGTTTCTCGAAAACGTACAAACCGGGGTTAATCCGCACTTTATCGACGTGCTTGGCCACTTCTAGGGCGATTTTCATGCCGTTGTGATGTACATCGGCTACTAACGGCACAGGTTGATAGGTGGCGAGCAGTTTTTCCCTAATTTTAGCTAAAGCGGTGGCGTGAACCAGACTCGGCACGGTGACGCGGACAATTTCACAGCCGATTTCATGGAGGCGACGGATACCTGCCACGGAACCATCTATATCAAGGGTATCCTCGTTAATCATCGACTGCACGACCACGGGATGACCACCACCGATGGTAACGCTACCTACCTGGACGGGACGGGTTTTGCGCCGGTGAATCGTGGTGTCGAATTCGGAGGCAGTTGCGGGAGGGTTGAGCGTCGATTCCAAGGTTTGCATAGGACTATCACCAACAATCACTCTCCCTATTCTCTCAAAGAACAGGAACAGATTCTAGCCACTCTAATAAAATTGGGTTAAAACGGTCAGGACATTCATCCTGTAAACAATGACCGGCCCGTTCAAATTCTACATATTTAATCCTAGGATTAAGGGAGACAAAACCCTGAGCTAACTGGACGGGAACCATCCGATCTTGCTTGCCCCAACACAATAAAATCGGGATTTGTAAGCGTGGTAAAATTAACTTTGCCGGTGGACAATATTCGGGATGATTGACAGCTTGCGCTAGGGAAATAAACGCCTCGGCTGCCCCCTCATCTAGGGTTGGGGCGGCGATAATTTGTACTAATTCGTCGCTAACTGCTTTCTTGTCTTCGTAGGCGATTCCTGTCCATTTTTTCAAGACTTGCGGACGACGCAGATAGTAAAAAATCGGTTTTAATAGCCAAGGAGAAGTGAAAAAATTTTCGATGGGAGTGACGATATTTAATAACCAATCGGCGATCATTTCCCGCCGACGGCTGACATCGGGTAAACTGAGCATAACTAATCCGGCTACCATTTCTGGGTATTTACCCGCTAGGGCCATACTAACTAAAGAACCGATCGAATTTCCCACTAATACCACCGGTCTATTCATAAAAGTTTGCCAGAAATCGTGTATTTGTTCCACCCAGAGATTAACGGTATAGGGAACCTGTACTTTGCGCGAACCACCAAAACCTAATAAATCTACTGCGTAAACTCGATGATTTTGGCTGAGAATAGGAATATTATGGCGCCAATGTTCGATCGCCGCTCCAAATCCATGCAGTAAAATTAAAGGGGGTTTATCGGCATCTTGGGGGTTTTTTGCCGGCATAAAACTATAACGAATCTGCCAACCGCGCCACACCCAATCCCGTTGATAACCGATGCGTTCTGTCCAAGCTGGTGAAGTTGTCACTTAAGTCAAACAATTAAGAGGTTTTCAGGAAATATTACTCTAGTTTGATTATACTGGTTTCCCCGTCCCTAACCGGCAGCCGAATAACATCTTTGTACTACTTTTACCAAATATATTTAGGGTTTGCTGAATAAATCTAAAAACCTTGTTGGGTAAACCTTTTAGACTTTTTGTCAATCAAAAAGTACCAGGCATGGGAGTGATCAGGGGGAAAATTCAGGTACTTTTTCCCTGAAAATTAGGTAATTGGCCACTTCAAAACCGGTAAAACCCCACACCCCACACCCCACACCCCACACCCTGCCACCACCGAAAAACTTTTTCAGCAGACCCTATTTAAACCGAGGGTTGATCTAGCCTATGCTAAAAAGAGGGGGATTAAAATCGATCGCTCCTAGACTTTAATTGAAAATTTAGGATATTGCACAGATGGGCAATCTATTTGATGATGTCAGTCGCTTTCTTGAAACCCAACTGGAAGAATTTCTCAGAAGTCATCCCCAATTAGAATTACAGGCGCTGGTGGAACAACTGCGCGAACAGGAGCGCGATACTGCTAAACTGATTAGCGCCCTAGAAAATGAGCGTCAACGTCTCGAACAGCAAATTTTGGCCACTGCCCAAGATATCCAAACTTGGCACGCTAGAATTGATAAGGCTAAGGCCGCTGGACGGCAGGACTTGCTTAAGGCTGCTAGTGAACGCGAGGCGGCCCTATTTCGTCAGGGTAATCAACTTTGGGGACGGATGGAAGGGGTGAAAAAACGTCTGAGTCAATCCCAAGAGTTACTGCAACAGGTCCAACAACGTCGTCAAGAAGTGCAAATTAAAGCCGAAAAAGCCCCTAAAAATCAGTCCCGTGACTGGGAAACCACTTTTTGGGATCAACCCCAAGAATCGGACTATCAGCGCTCGAACTACGATAATCTCGATCTAAAATTTAAAGAATGGGAAATGGAAGAAGAATTGAAAAAATTAAAGCGAGAAATGGGACGATAATTTTTCAGTGAGCAGTGAACAGTAAACAGTAAACTGATAACTGATAACTGATAACTGATAACTGAAATCCCCAACACCTATAAATCCCCCAGAATTGTTCCTCTTAGAAAACGATGGCATCTCAAGCACAAAATCCTGAAAATCAACCCTCCTCTACCCTCGAAGAAATCCGGTCCGCTCGTTTAGAAAAAGTGGCAGGATTGCAAAAAGCTGGCTTAAATCCCTACGCTTACCAGTGGAAATCTACCGCTCACGCTCAACAATTACAGGAGCAGTACGCTGACTTAGCCCCGGGGGAAGAAATTAGCGTCGAAGTAGCCATTGCTGGTCGGATTATTGCCCGAAGAATTATGGGTAAACTAGCCTTTTTTAACCTGCAAGATGAAACGGGAACGATTCAATTATACCTCGATAAAAAACGCATTAGTGAAACCATGGCCGCTGTGCCGAATGCCTTTAACACGGTGATTAAACTGACCGATACGGGCGATATTTTAGGAGCAAAAGGCACAATTAAACGCACAGAACGCGGGGAATTATCTATCTATGTAAACGAGTACGAAATTCTCACCAAATCCCTCTTACCTCTCCCGGATAAATGGCACGGTTTAACCGATGTAGAAAAACGTTATCGACAAAGATATGTGGATTTAATTGTTAATCCGGAAGTGCGACAAACTTTTCGCCGTCGCGCCCAAATTACCGCTGCCATTCGCAGATATTTAGACCAAGAAGGTTTTATTGAAATTGAAACTCCCGTGCTACAAAGTGAAGCGGGAGGAGCCGATGCTAGACCGTTTATCACCTATCATAATACGCTGGAGATGGAGTTATATCTCCGCATTGCCACCGAGTTACATCTAAAAAGATTAATAGTGGGTGGTTTTGAAAAAGTCTTCGAGTTAGGCAGAATTTTTCGCAATGAAGGGGTTTCTACTAAACATAACCCCGAGTTTACTTCCATCGAAATCTATCAGGCCTACGCCGATTATTATGACATGATGGAGTTAACCGAAAACATTATTGTTAACGTTGCACAAGATGTTTTAGGTACGCTGAAAATCACCTATCAAGACAGGGAAATTGACCTAACTCCTCCTTGGCGACGAGTGACCATGCACGAATTAGTCCAAGAAATAACTGGGGTTGACTTGAATAGTTTTGAGGATTTCGAGTCGGCTCGTATTGCCGCAGAAAATGCCGGCATTGGCGTTCCAGAGGACTGTAAAACCATCGGTAAGCTCTTAAATGAAGCTTTTGAACAAAAAGTCGAAGAAACCCTAATACAGCCCACTTTTGTGCTAGATTTTCCCGTGGAAATTTCGCCTTTAGCTAAACCTCATCGCTCAAAAACTGACCTCGTAGAAAGATTTGAATTATATGTGGTTGGACGGGAATTAGCTAATAGTTTTTCTGAGTTAACCGATCCCATCGATCAACGGCAAAGATTAGAAGCACAGGCACTCAAAAAAGCGGCCGGCGATTTGGAAGCGCAGGGAGTTGATGAGGACTTTTTAACCGCTTTAGAATACGGAATGCCCCCCACGGGAGGCTTAGGAATTGGCATCGATCGCCTGATCATGTTATTAACCGATTCTGCCAGTATTCGCGATGTGATTGCTTTCCCCTTATTAAAAAGTCAAAGTACAGCGATTAAATCTTTTGACTACGATCAGGAAAAAAAAATTCTGAAAGTGGAATTTAATCACGGTGGTATCTATCTTTACCATGATCTACCTTTGGCAGTATATAAAGATTTTCAGTCCGCACCATCGAAAGGACAGTTTTTTGTCGGACAAATTCGCGATAAATACAGTTTTGACAAGGAATTGTAAAAGTTACTGTCACTTCAGTTAAGTAGATAGGTGTTAAAAGTTGTCAGACACCCCCCTTATCAAGGGGGCAGGGTAGGGTTGATTCATGAATCAACCCTACTATGAATCAACCCTACTATGAATCAACCCTAGGGGCAGTGGGGATCAGAGGCAAAATCCATCTTCAATTTAATTATAACTACTTCAGTTATCAGTTATCAGTTATCAGTTATCAGTCATAATTCATGATCCCTTTTTACCCTTGACTTCCTGCCAAGTGTTACCGACTCCCTGTAAAACCCCGCGAACTACTAAACCAATACCGCGACCGATAACTTGGATAAGAATATAGACTACTCCCTTACCCACCACCCGAAAAAAAGCGCGTAAACGAGGAGATAAAGAGTCTCTTAATTCTAAGGCGATCGAAACTAACCAGGGTATGCCTGTTAAACTATTTAATTCTTCCTGTCGAGGGGAATAAATGGCTAGAGATTGGATTTCTCCCTCGCTATAGTGAAATAATTGATATTGACTTTCAAAGATATCTTTGGGGTCTTGCCAGTATTGTTGCCGTCGGTATTTCCAAGATAATTCATTGCGGATTTTAGCTAATTTTCTGGCGATGAGAAATTCTGAACGGTAAAGTTTTTGTTTGATTCTTTCCGATTCCGAGAAGTTATTGAGAATAATTACTGTCACTGCATTGGCAAGATTATGAATGAGATTTTGCAGCAGAATTTCGGCTCTGGCGATGGTTTCAGGAGCATTAGCTCGGTATCCTACTCCGTCAATAGTTAAACTATTTTCGTACACTAAATAGGAAAATAAGTCAAGAGTAAAAGGAATTTTATTGAGGATTTCTGTTTGAATTGCCTCTCTTTCTTCCAGAATAATTTCGTTAAGTCTGCTTTTACTAATTTCGTCAGAAACCGAGCCATTAATTTCTAAAAATTTACGGGTAACTTTCTCCCAGATATCATAAATAATCAGATTTAAGCGACTGGTTAATTCCCCACTGCTAACCTGTAAATATCTCATTTCATCGACATTTTTGCGAATTTCATCGAGAACTAAATACAATAATTCCCGTTGCCGATTATCCTGTAAAACATCAATTTCAAAACTAATCTTGGTTCTATTAATTAAAGGCGATCGAATGACCGCTAAAGTGGACTCAAAAACCGCCGAAACACAGAGGGGACGCTCGCGGCTTAAAATTGGTAATTCCCGATCGATATTGTTAATTATTACCGGGGGTGTGACTGAAGCTGAATTGTAATAGCTACCTTCCAGGGGAATTAGTTTTCTCACTAGCCATAGAGCTGCTAAGAGTTCTCGTTTTCTTCCCTGCCAGTAAAAGCGATCAAAGCCGGATAAAGACTGTTGATTGAGGTGGAGATCAATTAAATGTAATTCACTTTCGATGCGATTTAATCCCGTTTTGCCAGCACTGATTAACCAATGACTAGGAGCTAAACTTGCACGGGTAGCAATGGTGAGAGGAGAAGGGACAACATCATGGGATTCATCCCGGGAAATTTGCCCTAAAATAGTGATAAATTGCTCTAGGTTTGTGCCTTTGGGAATATAACCAGCGATGCCTAATTCTCTGGCGATTAGTTGCTGCCTGGAATCGAGAGGAAAGGTTAATAGAACAATTTTACTTTCAGGATAGCGAGAGTGGAGAATTTCACAGTAAGACCAATCAAAGAGAGGATCAATAATAATAATTTCGGGGGCCGGATTAAGAGTCAAAGCGAAAATTGTTTCTAAATCCCCTTCGGTGACGATACTAATATTTTCTATCTGCGACAAAGCCTGCACCAGACCCAAGCGGAAAATCGGGTCATTATCGATGATAATTAGGGTGAGAGGGCGATCGATCACAAGAGTGGCAGCCTGTCAACGGATACTATTCACAGGGTCAATTATACAGTGATCTGGCTCATTTGTTTTGTTTATAGCCATAGAAATCGATGCGATAATCGGTAATTTTTACCCCCGTCGATGCCTCGACTTGTTTAATTAATTCCGGGGGAAGTTGGATATGCACATCGATGATTTCTTGACTGTCCAGACAATTGATGTGACTGTGGGAATCGCTGATGTTGCCGTAGAGTCTGCCATCCCAGCGTTCCACAGATTCGATAATGCCTTGACCGGATAGAGCCTCTAGGTTTTGGTACACTGAGGTATGACCGATGTTCTTTCCTTGCAGATTGAGACGATCATAAATTTCTCGCGCTGATAGGTGTTCCTGCGCTTGCCACAGCAATTCTAAAATATAGCGACGCTGACGACTAACCCGCATTCCTAAAGTTTGACACCTTTCGATCGCATCTTCTAAACACCGGATCGGTTTTTGTTTTACCTCCAAATTGTCCATAGTTGTATCCGTTGACCTCCGCCCTAATACATAGTCATTACCAGTTTAGCTTAGTCTTTCGATCGATGTCCACATTGCCCCAGTTTTTAGCCCCTCTTCAAACTGAGATAAAAAATCAGCAGCGCCAGATTTGAGTAGATTTGCGGGCGAATGAGTGAAACCAACCACTCCAGACACAAAGGACACAAAGATCGATCGCTACTATATAAGTTACACCGATCACACAAAGAATAAGAGAACCAACCATTTACTTATCTATATAGGGTTTGCTGAATAAATTTGAAATGTAGGCAAAGTAAGGGTTTTGGGGCTTTACGAGCGAAACAGGTGCAAGATTTTGAGAGAATCGTCGTTCAAAACCTTGCGTCTTCATCGGCCCGCGTCCTGTAGGGGCGAAGCATTCGGGCAATAACCTATCGGTGAAAACGTAGATTTTCTATCCGAATGCTTCGCCCGTACTTATTCAGCAAACCCTA
>NZ_JAPZSZ010000248.1:0-6875 GCF_027532095.1 Microcystis sp. LE19-195.1E | reverse complement strand
CAATGGGATTGCAAATTTCATGTCACGAGTCTTCAGGCTTTTGACGTGATAGTACACCCAAAGTTGCCCCAAAAATCCCCCTTTAAAATGTTCTTTAAATCCCTAAAAGGCTTGCTATGTCTAAAACTGAGAATTGCTGGTTGCTAGTAGAGGCAAGATGTTGCCCAAGAATCTCCGCCCTAAAAGTGCGGAGATTGTCAATCCCCTGACGGGGGCTTCTAGCGGAACATTGCGCGGAGGGAACTGGAGAGTTGATTGGCTGCCCGTGCGGCCACCAATCCCGAAAGGGCGGCGACCACCACTGTGGCAAGGCAGGTTAGCTGGGCTGCCCCCGGGCCACCCACCCCCAGTACCATCGCCATGGCGGTCAGAGGTAGGCGATAGCCGCCAGCAATACCGGCCGCTGCCCCCGCCGCCCCCGCCAGATCCCCCGAAATCTCAAAGGTGGTGGCGAACACCCGGCCACTGAGGTCGCCGATCGCCAGAAAAGGGACAAACACGCCGCCACAGCCCCCGGCTAAAACGGCAGCGGTGGTGGCCGCGGCCCGGAGCAGAGCTACCGCTAACAGATGGTAAGGAGTTGTTTTAATGTTTTCGGCCCAGACGATAGCGGCTCCCCCCGGCCCAAAAGCCGCTGCGGGGGTCGCCACCTGTCCGATCACGATCGCCAAGAATAGCATCACCAGGCCACCGATCAGAAGACGCGTGGCGGGCCTGTCCCGCAAGCCTCTGGCCCAGTAGATCGCCTCACCGGTGAGGGCTGTAATCGTGCCGGCGATCACTCCGATCAACAAAGTGACACCCACCGCATCCCAGAAGTCAGTCGGGGCAACCTGCGGCACGACCAGCCGGATCAGTTGCAGCTTAAAGGCAGCGTTGACTCCCCATCCCACCAGTCCCCCAGCTAACATCGCCGCTGCCCGCTCCGGGGTGATCGGAACCTGGCGTCGCTGACTCAACTCAAACATAAAAAAGCTGCCCACCAGCGGGATTCCCATCAGAGCAGAAACACTGGCCGCACCGCCACCGATGGCCAGGGGCCGCACCAGTTGACCTAGGGCTGGATTTATGCTACCCAACCAGGTTCCTGTTGCCACGCCAATATGAGCTGCCGGTGATTCTGTTCCCATGGGCGCACCCAGTCCAACGGTGGAGAGGATGGCCAGGGCGCGCAAGGGGGCTAGATTCCAAGGGAACCGCTCTTCCGCACCGGATGCGTTCACCACGTCACCGGTCAGGTCGGCGCGAGCAATGTCATGGGGGAAGGAGTACCAGTCCATGAGAGAACCCCAGCGGCCAGAGGAAGTCGCCCCCCGGGGAGCTAAGGTCTGCACGGGTTGCCCCCTACCCAGTCCAAACAGGACTAGCACTGCTAAGGTAACGCCCACCAGAGGCAGCAGCAGTCGCCAAACGCTATCCAGTCTAGAGGCAATATCGAGGGTTTGCTTAATTGCCTCAGTCAGCAGTACCGCAGCCAGAGAGCCGATCAAACCGCCGAGCAGGCCGCCAACAGCCCATGGGCCTACCCTGGTTAACAGAAGTTGTAGTTTGTTATTTAGCATCGTGCCAAGAAAGGTGAACTTTTATCGTTCCTATAGCAAGTCCATTGGAGTGGTCAAGCAAAACACCCTGAAAGTCTTTACTCTATAGTTAGTAAAAGTATAGTCAAATATAAACAGACTGAATTCCATTTGAGAAATTCCCTTCACTTTTACTTCGAGAGATTAATTCTCCTTGGCTGAACTACGCACCTCTCTATCCCATAGCTGAACGGATTTGGGAATCCTTTTCTTAGGATGTTGTCACTTGAAACCACTACTCAACGGATTTAGTATAAGTTAACATTTCAATTAGACGTTTATAAGGAATAACGACAAACTTTTGGGTGTTAGCTTTGCCTATGTTAGCCTTCTGTTTCCAGCCGTCATTTTTGCCAATAACTAAAGCAGATTGAGGGTGTGTTAGTCAAAATTAACACACCATTAATTTTATTTTTAAGTCAGAACTGTCCCAATTATGGGATAGATGTTTTAATTTCTTGCATAATCATCAACCTAAAAAGATTTAATTGTGTTCAAAGATTCGGTAACGTGAGCTTTAAAATCTAACATAGAATCGAAAATATGTCTGACGATTCCCTCTTGATCAATGATATAGGTAACTCGTCCGGGGAGGACGAATAAGGTAGAGGGAACACCGAATAATTTACGGACTCGGTTATCGCTATCACTTAAAAGGGTGAAGGGAAGATTATATTTTTGGGCAAATTGTTGATGAGATTGGGGACTATCGGCACTAATACCAATAACTTCCGCACCCGCATCGGTAAACACTTCGTAACTATCGCGGAAAGCGCAGGATTCTGCGGTACAACCCGGAGTGTCATCTTTGGGATAGAAATAAATTACCAGGGATTTTTTACCGATTAAATCGCTGACATTAACCGTTGCCCCTGTTTGGGAAGGGAGAGAAAAATTGGGAACTCGATCGCCTACTTTTATAGCTGCCATAAGATTAATTAATGAATAGATAATCGTGGATAGGGTGATACTTTAACATTTTAACCTTTTTTGGTCTTTTGTTTAGCCCGTTTAGCAGCAGCTTTGGCCGCTTTTTCTGCTTCAATGCGTTTTTGTTCGGCTTTTTGTTTTTCTTCGTCTAGTTTTTCTAGATAATAGTGATAATCTCCTGCGTAGGCAATTAATTCGCCCTCCCGAATCTCGACAATTTTGTTAGCTACCTGGGAGATAAAATAACGATCATGGGAAACAATTAAAACCGTGCCTTCATAAACTTTTAAAGCTGATTCTAACATTTCCTTGGCGGGAATATCGAGGTGATTAGTGGGTTCATCGAGAATTAATAAGTTAGCAGGAGCAAGTAACATCTTGGCTAAGGCAAGACGCGCTTTTTCGCCACCACTCAAAGATTCTACTTTTTTTAATACCGTTTCCCCACTGAATAAAAATCGCCCTAAAAGACTGCGAACTTCCACATCTTTCCAATCGGGAACTTCATCATGAATGGTATTTAAAACAGTTTTAGTTAGGTCTAAAGCTTCCGCTTGGTTCTGCTCAAAATAACTAGGAATAACGTTATGTTTACCGATTTCGATCGAGCCTTCTGTGGGAGCTTCTAACCCAACAATTAAACGTAAAAGCGTGGATTTTCCTGCACCATTTGGGCCTAAAAACGCCACTCGATCGCCCCTTTCTATTTCCAGATTTGCTCCCAAAAAGAGAATTTTATCATCGTAAATGTGAACAATATTTTTAATATTTACCACTTCTCGACCACTACGCACTGCCGGAGGAAACTGAAATTTTAAGGTACGCACATCGGCAATTGGTGCTTCAATTTTTTCTACCTTTTCTAATTGTTTTTCCCGGCTTTTTGCTTGGGTACTGCGGGTGGCACTGGCCCGGAACCGATCAACGAAAGCTTGCTGTTTTTCTAGTTCTTTTTGTTGACGTTCGTAGGCACTTAACTGAGCGGATTGTTGTTCGTATTTTTGCTGTAGGTAGGCAGAATAATTACCTAAATAAGTGGTAGAAACTCCCCTTTCAGTTTCGACAATTTTGGTACAGAGACGATCGAGAAATTCCCTGTCGTGGGAAACTATGACCATGGGAGTGGTTAAATCCTTGAGGAATTTTTCTAACCATTCAATGGTTTCTAAGTCTAAATGGTTAGTCGGTTCATCGAGGAGTAAAATATCGGGAGTTTGCAGGAGAATTTTACCTAAACTCATCCGCATTTGCCAACCACCACTAAAGGAACTTACCAAGCGATCGCCGTCATCGCTAGTAAAGCCCATTTCTGGTAAAATTTTCTCGATGCGCGCTTCTAATCCGTAACCATCTAACGCTTCAAATTGTCTTTGTAGGCGATCCAATTGATGAATTAAGCGATCTAATTCCTCGGGATCAGCTTTTTCCATGCGCTGGGGAATTTCTATTAGTTGATGGTGGACTTGATTCGCTTCTTGAAACACCGTCCAAAATTCCTCCCGTACCGTCCGACGGGGATCCACTTCAAATTCTTGGGTAAGATAGCCGATATGGAGACTGGTAGGACGGATGATCTCTCCGGCGGTGGGTTCCACTTCCCCCATAATAATTTTCAGCTGGGTGGATTTTCCGGCCCCATTGACTCCCACCAACCCGATGCGATCGCCAGTTTTTACTTCCCAAGTGACATCTTTTAACACTTCTCCCGTCGGGTAAATCTTACTAATTCTCTCTAGTCGTAGCATCGCTGATTTTTCTCCAGTCCTAGGCAGTTGAGGCAGTCCGCCTCTATTGTAACATTTAGTTAAGCTTTATCTGGTCTTTGTCAAGTTTTCTCGATTGAGCCACCCGACAGTATTTTTGATCTGAAAGAGATAATAATGTTTAATCCCTACCCCATAAAAAAAGAAACGGCTAGTTTAATCACCAGAGATGGAATTAGTTTAGTTGCCGATATTTATCGTCCCGATAGTAGGGAATCTTTGCCCATTTTACTAATGCGACAACCCTACGGAAAAGCGATCGCTTCTACGGTGGTTTATGCCCATCCTAGCTGGTATGCACGTCAGGGTTATATTGTGGTAATTCAGGATGTCCGGGGACGGGGAAACTCGACGGGAAATTTTAATTTATTTGCCCATGAAATTAGCGACGGATTAGAAACCATTGAATGGGTTTTAACTATTCCTAATAATACGGGTGTGGTGGGAATGTATGGTTTTTCCTATCAGGGAATGACTCAATTATACGCCGCTACTAATGGTCATGATGCTTTAAAAACTATTTGCCCAGCAATGATCGCTCACGATTTATATCGAGATTGGGGCTATGAAAATGAAGCATTTAATTTACAATATAATCTCGCTTGGGCAATACAATTAGCGGCGGAAACAGCTAGATTAAAAGGGGACGAAACTGCCTATCAAAAACTCTGGGTAGCTTCCCGAAATTTACCCCTTTTTGATCCTATTGCTGCCTCTCCCCAAATTCTGCAAGATTTAGCTGCTGATTCTTTTTATCACGATTGGATTACTCGTTATCTTCCCGATGACTATTGGCAAAATTTATCACCGCAAAACCTGTTAAAAAATATCGATTTACCGATGTTACATATCGGGGGTTGGTTCGATCCTCATCTCCGGGGAACTTTGAGTTTATACCAAGAAATGCAAGCGCGTTCTATCTATCCCCAACAGCTAATTATTGGTGCTTGGACTCATCTACCCTGGGGGAGAAAAGTAGGAGAGATAGATTATGGTCAACAGGCAATTAGTCCCGTGGATAAAATGCAGCTGCAATGGTTTGATTATTTCTTAAAAGGTCAGGAAACGGAGTTATTAAAAAATCCTCCTATGTATCTATTTCAAATGGGGTCTAATCAATGGCAATATCTGGAGCAGTTTCCCAGAGAAAATCAGCAAATTTATTATCTTGCTAGTCAAGGTTTAGCCAATCTGCGCGAGGATGAGGGGAAATTAAGCGCGATTTTGTTGGAACCGGCGATCGAGGATACCATCGTTCACGATCCTTGGCGACCGGTCCCATCTTTAGGAGGTCATAGCACCCTACCGGGGGGAATATTCGACCGCACCATGCTAGACTGTCGCAGTGATGTGATTACCTACACTTCTCCCCCCCTAGGGAAAGATTTAACGATTTTGGGCAGTCCCCGTCTGGATTGTTATTGTCAAGCAGATGCGGTTAGTTTCGATATCTGCGCGGTGGTTTCTCAAGTTACCCCCGATGGTCGGGTTTTTAATATCACTCAGGGTTATAAACGGGTAAATAATCCCGAATCGCCCCTAAATATTGCCATGCAAGCCACTTTTATCACTATTCCTCAAGGTCATAGCTTGCGTTTAAGTCTGAGTGCCTCTTGCTTTCCTGCACATCCCGTCAATGCGGGGACGGGCAGCTATCCCCACGCGAGTCGGGCGATCGATTTTTCTATTATCACAATTAAGGTTTTTTGTCAAGGAAATTTTCCGGCAAAATTGCTATTACCTTTAGTCGGGGAAAGCTAAACCGCTGCGGGGATCGCGAATGTATAAACCTAACACCAGGGAGGAGATAACCGTATCCCAGACGGGGGTGAATTTTTCCGCATCATCGACCCAATAATCCATAGTAATTAAACATTGAACCCCGGAACCAATACCCACGGCAATGCGCGAATAAGCTGGCCGATTTTCTTGGGGGTCGATGAATTGAATTTGTCCCCAAACAATGCGTACGGTTTGGCGTTTTTCTTGGATAACTTCGCCGATTTCGTGAGGATTGCGGCTATCTTCACGAGCTAGTTTTTTGACCATTCCTTTCAGGGGCAATTCTTTCCAATCTCCGGGGGGAAGTAGATTATAGGAAACCTCTAAACGACAATCATCATCGGGGGGTTTTCTATCTAAAAAACGAAAGGAATTATCATCGGGTTCAAAATGCCAATCCTGAGGAACTTCAAAGCGCACTGCACCGCGACCAGCTACAAAAATACTGTTACCCGGACTAGATTTCCAGTTATGATCTGGATTTAAATCGAGGGTTTCTTTGATCCATTGCAGATTGTGTTTTTTGGATTTAGCCATAGGGATAATCCTGCGGTAAGAATCGGACTATAGCTGTCATTATACAGGCTTTTTCCTGGGAATTAAATAGGGTGCATCTCACTTTTGTAAATCTACTATGTAAAACGTAGGGTGCGTTACTAACGCACCACCTATCATCAACTAAGTAGGGTTTGCTGAATAATGGTAAAAACCTTACAGGAAAGGGCTTTTAGCTTGATTGAGAGCTTCCCAAATGCACTTAAATCTGCTAGAATCTCTTAAAACCCTTGCATCACCCTTGCATCACCCTTGCATCTTCTCT
>NZ_JAPZSZ010000163.1:0-15018 GCF_027532095.1 Microcystis sp. LE19-195.1E | reverse complement strand
TCGAGAATTTGAAAATAAAGAAGAACTGGAAAAAGTAGTCAATCAGCTTTTAAATGAAGGGGGATTGATTATTAAATGGAGTAGAAAACTTAAAAATAAGGGTAATGCTGTCAATGTAACTTAAATGCGTAAAAGCTTATGTCAATTGTCATAAAAGAGGGGTCTATCTTGCCAATAGCGGAACGTTTTGTCAATTTTATGTCTCCATTAAACCCACTTCTACCTGTGACTAGCATTCGTGGATAATCGAGAGGAAAGTCTGATGCCAGAAGTAACTCGATGCGTTCATCCTTTGCAGCTTGAGCAGTAGCACCCTTGCTAAATCCTCTGGCGACGAAGAAGCCTTTCTGCGAGGATGTTGCTTGAATCTTTTCTGAAAAAACGATGATTTCATTTTTTCCTACATTCTGCTTCCAATTCTTGCACTCAAAGATGAATTTACTTTTATAGCCTTGAGCTACTGAAACTTCAACATATAGATCGATCTCATGCAGAACACCTTCAGCAATTACAATTTTTTTGTTTTCTACAACGAACTTATCTGGGTCTAGTGTTGAAGAATATTTGAGAATTGCTTCTTCTATACGTTTTACTGCACGTTCTAGATCATCCCCCTTTTGCTTCTTCATGTTGGCTTTAATAGAGTCCATGGATCTTAATTTCACTCCTTACTGGTTCGCATTCAAACAAGAGGTGACACCCATCAACTTAGATGACGAACTAAAAGTTCTCAAGCATCAACTCCATCAACGGAGGAGCTGCATAACCATTGATTATACAAAAACTTTCTCCATAACACTCTTGAGAGTAAAGATAATTGGAAACTTTCGGCATATCCCCCCATTTTAGGGCCATTGCCGGAACTTTTCCGCGTATCATAACCAAAAGCGTATTAGCCAGAGCATATCCCTAACAACAAGCTGCAATAAAATAGACTTTTTGGGAGGTCTAGCACTAATTCTTCAGTCCACCCCACAATTACCTAATTTTCGGGGAAAAAGTGCCAAAATTTTGCCCTCGATCGCTATTATGTCTGGCACTTTTTCAGGGCAAAAAAATCTAAAAATCTTACCCAACAATGTTTTTAGATTTATTCAGCCAACCCTAAGTTAAATTTTGAGTTGATCGATTAAATCGCGCATAATTTTGGCCGAATTATGTAACTGTTCCGTTTCTCTGGGACTGAGAGCAAGATTTAGAGTTTTTATCACTCCTTTCTCGTTAACCACCGAGGGAATACTTAAACACACATCTTTGAGACCGTATTGACCATCGAGGAGAGTACTAATAGTCAGAATTCTTTCTTGGGAACGTAAAATTGCTTTAACGATATCCGTGGTAGCTAAACCGATCGCATAGCTAGTATAACCCTTGCGTTTGATAATTTCATAGGCGGCGTTTTTAACCTGAAGAAAAATTTCTGTTAAGCTTTCTTGGTCGGCCGCGCTTAAATCCTGCCAATCTCCTTCTAATAACCTTGCTCCTCCGATATTAGCCGAACTCCACACAGCAAGCTCACTATCCCCGTGTTCACCGATAATATAAGCGTGGACGTTACGCGCATCTACATGGAGTTGGGTGGATAAAAGAGAGCGTAAACGGGCAGAATCTAGCACCGTACCCGAACCAATCACCCTAGAAGGCGGAAAATGGGTGATTTTAAGGGTAACATAGGTCATGATATCGACGGGATTACTCACCACCAAAATCAAAGCACTGGGGCAGTAAACAGCCACATCCTCCAGAATACGGCGAAAAATCGCCACATTTCGCTCAAGAAGATGTAATCTGGTTTCTCCCTCTTTTTGGGCAGCCCCGGCAGTAATAATCACCACATCGGCATTTTGTCCCACATCGGCCACGGTTCCCATTTTCAAGTCTGTGGGTTCAATAAAAGGCATTCCGTGCCTTAAATCCATCACTTCCCCTTCGACTTTATCCGTGGCGATATCTTGCAGAATTAATTCATCAAAACAGTCTTGAATTAACATCGAGTAAGCGCAGGCCATCCCCACCTGACCAACACCGATAATTACCCCCTTGCGAGGACGCAGAGGAGCGGGTTTTTCAGCGTAGGGATTGGGAGTAAATATTTTATCTAGCATAGATTTTTGCAGTTATTGCCTCGGTAAGCTCATTTTAAGGGGAAAAGGTTAATATCAGGTAAAAGGAGACTATCAAGAGATTTTGAGGCCATTATCGGCAATTTTTTTCTGGTAATTGGTCGGACAAATTTCTTGTCTTTATTCCCTGACCCCTAGTTTAAGAGAATTGAGGGCCGCTGACAGCTTCAGGCTATATCCTAAAATTAGGAATAAGGTTACAGTAGGAGGCGAACCGATGATCTATCACATCACTACAGAAAGAGGTTGGCAAATAGCTCGTGAAATGGGGGAATATCGGGCGTATTCCCTAAAAAATGAGGGATTTATCCATTGCTCCACCTTAGAACAAATTCCGAAAGTTGTGGCCGCTTTTTATCAAAATCAGCCAGATTTGCTGGTTTTAGCCATTTCTCTCGAACAATTGCAGTCCCCGGTCAAATGGGAGCAGCCCCAACAGCCTAACCCAGAAAATGCCACTCTAGAGCTAGAAAAAGAGACCTTTCCCCATATTTACGGTGCTATCAACCTAGAATCGGTGGTTTTTGTCAAACCCTTACAGGATTTGCTCAATTCCTAGAACTAAATCATCTAACTCTTGGTAATCGGGGAGAGTAGTATCGATGCTCAACCCGCGCCGAATCACGAGGCGATCCCACTGTGGTCGCGATAATAGCTCGCTAAAGTAGCGAGCCTTGAAAATTAACAAATTTGCCTCTAGACCCGTCTTAATGCGCCCTAAATGGGGCAATCCGAGCAGATTTGCTGGGGTGAGGGTGACACTATTTACCCAGTCAGCGTAGGGTGTGTCGAGATGGGCAATCCGCACCGCTTGGGTAAAGACTTCTAAACCATCGTGATCCCCAAAACCATAAAAGGGATCGCGACAGTTATCGCTGGCAAAAGCAACCGGAATTCCCGCTTTTTTCATCTCTTTTACCTTAGTTGTCCCGCGCCAAAAGGGGGTTTTTTCCTCTTGACGATCCTGTAGGTAGAGATTGCACATCGGCAAGCTAACGATAGCAATGCCCGCATTTTTGACTAAATTTAGGGTTTCTTGGATTATTTCAGGGGATTGTACCGCTAAACTGCAACAGTGACCACAGATGATTTGTCCGTCAAATTGCTCTTTGATAGCAGTACGGGCGATCGCTGCTAAACAGGTAGAATCGGAATCGCCGTTTTCATCCAGATGAAAATCGAGATTTAAACCCCTTTCTTGGGCTAATTTGAAGCTAATATCAATTTGTGCCTGTAAATCGGGATTTGTGTAGGCTACTCCCCCTAATATGCCCCCAAATTCGGCAATTTTATCGGCTAAGGCCGCTCCCTCGGAGGTTTGATAGTAGTCAAGGGAAACTAGAGAAACCGCTTGCAGGGTGATTTTACCGGCCCATTGTCGTTGCAATTCTCCCAAAGCAGTTAAGCTAATCTGTGCCTGTTGACCAAAAGAGTCGATATGGGTGCGAATAGCGGCGGTTCCGTGGGCATAACTGCATTTAACGCCGAATTCCATCCGACGATACACATCCTCTAAGCGCCACTCCCGTCGGGAATCCTCTAGGGCCATTTTTAAGGCACTGTCAAAAGTGCCATCATGGTTAGGACAACGATGCCAACTATGACCTTTATCGAGATGGGTGTGCATATCGACAAAGCAAGGAAAAACAATCTTTTTTTTGAGGTCAATAACGGGAATATTATCTTCGGGGGGGATTGTTGAGGTGATGCGATTAATGTAACCGTCATTAATTTCCAGATTAACTAAGGTTAATCCCTCGGAGGTTTGGGGAGAGAAACTCTCATTTTCTAGCAGGGAAACGGGAATATGAGCATTTTTGAGCCAGTAGCGCTCGCTTGAGGGAATCATAAGACCTCTGGTAAAAATCAAAAATTG
Source organism: Microcystis sp. LE19-195.1E (assembly GCF_027532095.1). Taxonomy (NCBI): domain Bacteria; kingdom Bacillati; phylum Cyanobacteriota; class Cyanophyceae; order Chroococcales; family Microcystaceae; genus Microcystis; species Microcystis sp. LE19-195.1E. The sequence continues at coordinate 11,019 of NZ_JAPZSZ010000163.1, read as the reverse complement.
TTGTTAGGGTTAGGAGTCGGTTGTCGGTGCATCTCACATTTGCAGGAATACCGACAATCAGCAATTATCAGTAACTCTTAGATGATTACAAATGTATCAGCAGCTGCGTGTAAGCATCCCACCGAAAAACTAATGCGCTCCGGGGTTTGGGGGCGGCGCCACGCCCCCAACGGGGGGTTTGGGGGGTAGAACCCCCCAAAAGCTTGGATTGAGTGATAAAATCGGAAGTAATGCCCAATCTTAGCCGAGAGTTTCCCCGTCAAAATCCCAATTGGTAGATTTACAAAAATGAGATGCAGCCTCGGTCGTCGGTCGTCAGGAGAATTAAGAATGAATAATAATCAATTAAGGGGTATTAAGTAAGGAGTGTTCAATGGCATTAACAGTGCTATCTTTTCCCTGATTAATGTTTACTGATAAACCGGTAGGCGTGGCTTTAATTCCCAGCCATAAACTGCTAAAAATTCCTTTAATTTATCGGGGTGTAAATGGAGGTAATCGGGATTAACTTCATCGATAATGCCAATACCGCCTAAATCCCGCGCTCCTGCCGCTAAACAATCCAAGAGAAAAAGAGGATCGGGTACTAAATTCGGGGGAATTTGAATGACAATATCTGGGGGCAGAATTTCCCTGGCTTGCCTAACCAGATCGGGTAATTTTTGCAGATCAAAAGGATTATTTTGCCACTGTTCTCTTTTGCCCGGATTGTAGGGTTGTAGGATCACTTCTTGAATATGTCCCCAACGTTGATGAAGAGCAGCAATAGTTTCTAAGGTTACTAAGCGATCGCATTCTGTTTCACCAATTCCTAATAATAACCCCGTGGTAAAAGGAATTCCTAATTCTCCCGCCCATTGTAACTGCTCTAAGCGCAGGGATGGCACTTTACTGGGGGCATGACGATGGACGGTATCTAATAAAGTCACCGTCATTTGTTCTAACATTATGCCCATAGATAGATTGACATTTTTCAGTTTTTCCATCTCGGCAAAAGTTAAAATTCCCGCATTGGTATGGGGATAAAAACCCATATTTAAAGCCAATGCTGCTAAATTATAAATATGCCGAAACCATGACTCTCGATTGGCTGCTAAAGGATGAACTTCCCCGCTAAGAATTAAAATTTCCGTAATTTCCGAACCCTGCAAAGCAGTTAAAATCTCTTTGGCCTTGTCTAGACTTAACCAGCCATCAGTGCCTAAATCCCTGCGAAAATTACAATAACTGCAACGATTGAAACACTCGTAGGTAGGTACAAGGGTATGAGAGGGACTATAGGTGACAATTCTTGACATTTTTTTCGGAATTGGAGTTCATTACGAGCATTCAAGGGCGATAAAATTTGCTATCGTGGGAAGAATTGCTGTTTTATTCACTTAAAAACACCCTCCCTTTTCGCTTCCTCCTATGATTTTCGATCCTGCCAGTCTTCCCTCCCATCGTCAAACGATTCGCCCGATTAGCGCCACAGCCCTGCACGGAATTGTATTTCAAGATGACAAATTAATCGCTATCGACGCAAAAAACGGCTATTTATACCAAATTGCCCTCGATACTGGTCATACAACCGTACTTAATTCCCATCGCTGGCAAGAATTCGTCGGGACGACGGGATTGGCAATCGATGATCAAAATAACCTCTGGTTTACTACCCGCGAAAATCTCTACTGCTGCACTCTCGAAGATTTTACCCCGAAATTTTTTACCCGTCTTCCCTACACCGCTAACGGAGTCGCCGTAACTGCTAACACAATTTATGTCACTTGTCAACGTTCTGGACAAATCTTTATATTTGATCGCCAATCGGGACAGGAAATTACTCGTTTGTACGCACCGGGTATCGGCATCGAAAATATCACCATTCGCGGGGAAGAACTTTGGTTAACGGATACCCTAGAACAAACGGTTTACTGTCTTGATCGCGCCACGGGAGAACAGCTTTTTAGCATGATAACTCCTTTTGAATCACCGACGGGATTAGCATTTTATCGCGATGCGAACAGTGGCAAGGATATCTTATATGTGGCCTATGCTTTCCAAGAACCCTTTATCCGCGATAATCCCAATTCCGAACAGGTTTACGAACTTAGTTATCGTCCGCGTACTTTTGTCCATCCTCTATATTTTCACTACGATCCCGCTAAAAAATACGCCCTTTCTAATGGTTATCTGATTGAATTATCCTACGTCGAGGAATTGGAACCTCTATATAATATCGAACTAAAAGATGTGGAATGGCGCATCGCTTTACCCCTAGAAACACCGCGGCAAAAAATTCGCAGCGTCGAAGCGGTGGGATTGCCTTTTACTGAAGAAATTCAAGACGGGCAGCGGGTGGCAGTATTTAAGTTCAAGCAAATAACCGCCAAACAACGTCATATTTTTGGTTGGAAAGTGGTCTTAGAAGTGTGGGGAATTAAATACCAAATTACTCCCAAAGATTGCGAAGATTTACCTCCCTTACCCGCCGATTTTCCCGATCGCTATTTGATCGATAATGATGATCTGGCTATGAATACAGAAATTATCCTCAATGCTGCCCAAGAAGCGATCGGTCGGGAAACCAATCTACTCAGAAAAGTTTATAGTATTCGTAACTACGTCTATGATCAGCTTTCCTACGGCATCAAACCCAACATCGACACCCCCGATATTGCCCTGCGGCGCGGAGTGGGTTCCTGTGGCGAATATGTGGGTTTATTATTGGCTTTGTGTCGTCTCAATGGTATTGCCTGTCGCACGGTAGGACGCTATAAATGCCCACCCCATCCCCTCGAACGTAATTTACCCCTCGAACCAGATTACAATCACGTCTGGATGGAATTTTATCTCCCCTCTATCGGTTGGGTTCCCATGGAGTCCAATCCCGATGATATTTTTGAAGGTGGTCCCTATCCCAATCGTTTCTTTATGGGTTTAGCTTGGTATCACACGGAAATTGCCAAAGATATCCCCTTTGAACGAATGCTCAGTGAAGGACAACCGGTGTTAAAAACCCAAGTTCCCATCGGCGATTTAGCGATTAATCACGTTCAATTCGTCATTCTTGAGGAATTAGCCCCAAAAGACTAGAATTCTGAGCCATCATCTAGGATGCCCATTTCTCTATCTCTTTCTTCTTTGAGTTCTTTGACCATTTGCAAACCCGCGCCCACACAGAAGCCCAAGGCTGCCCCGGCACCGGCAAAATAACGTCCATAGATGATTTGATAGTTATAGGGATTTTTATAGTTGACTTGGCTGGGATTGCGTTCAATGCGGCTAATGCCATAACCGATACCTGCCCCGACTAAAGCGGTAACAAGGCCTGAAAATAGAACTAGACGAAAGTTCATGATCTTATCTCCCGATGGACTCTGACTTTAGATTATCGCTGAAAATTAGTTCCTGGCAAGCGATCGCAATAATTCGTTATCAAGTGAACCAAATCGCCCACAAAGCTAGAACTGTGGATAGGAAACCATAGGATTTATCGAATCGTCAAAAAACCAATCTTTCCCTATAGGTAGTTATTGGTAAAAGTTAAGGTGATTTATCTATTACCAGACTTTTTTTACTCCTGTAGGTAAACCAACTCGCATAAAAAATCTAGCGAAAGCTTGAGATAAATGTTCACGATAGGGAGGACGTAAACGAAGTCGAGGTTGCTGTTTATTTTGCAAGAAGGATTCCAAAAAAGTCCTCGGCAAAGTGTACACATCATGAAAATCAACTATTCGATGAGTTAATTTTAGGTTGCCAATTTCCCCTTCGTTGAGCATAGAAAGATTCCATATATAACCATTTTTAATATCATCACAATATCTCCCCCACGCCTTGGCCGTAGGATTTTGTTTCATATTGTTCATTGTCTGTTCCCAATATTCTTGATATTGGCTGAGAGCAAAGTGAGGGCAAAGGATGACATTATTGACTTTCTTGTTTTCTAAGTCGCAGCCTTGGGTGATAACAACCAGATCAATCTCAGCTACTTCCACTAAGGATCGAAGTGTTTCAATTTCTGTTTGATTGCTTACCTCAACAGATTTAGAAGCCCAACGAACCACAGGACAATTAAGAATAATATCCCCTTGGGTTAACTCAACATTTGCATCTACCGCCTCATACCAAAGGTCATTAGTTATCATCTTCGATTCGAGAATTATCAATTATAACACAAGGTTTCCAAGTGGATTTTTCCTGAGATTTAATGTTTACTTCTTCGGAAAATAAGATTTTCGTTTGATGAGAAACTACAAAAACTCCCCGACAATCCAGTTCATCATCATCATCTTCTGCTGCGTCTATCCGGCAAGATTCTGATGATAAAACTGTAGGTAATTTTACCACTTCTATTAGGGGTGGTTGTTCGTAGGAGGGTAATTGTTTACTGTCTGTTTCCACTTTCACGTTAACTGCCTCGTTGACTAAGTTGGGCGATTAATTAGGTTATACCTCAATATCTAGACTAACTCAAGGCGGCGGGCTGATTTGCTCACACTTTACATCCCGTAAAATGGTAGCACTTGGGTCTAGTGGGGAGGTTTTTCCGCTACCAGCTAAATCGAGAATATCAGGGGCATTGATGCCTAAAGGGAGAGAAAATGTATTAGGCTAAAAACTAAACTATTTTGGCAAGATTTCTTTGAAGACCTCCTCAGCCTACTTATTGGTTTTCCACGGTAGTCGCGATCCGCGTCCAGCCATGGCGGTGACACGATTAGCAGCCTTAGTTCAGGAAAAAATCAGTCAACCCGCCGAAAGATTGGCGAGTAAATCGGAGTTTAGCCCACCTATAGCGGTTCTAGAAGCAGATAATCGGGTATTAGTAGGTACTGCCGCCCTAGAATTAGCGATAACACCTCTCCATCAACAAATAGAAGCTTTTGCCCAACAAGCGCAAAGCCAAGGATGTAACCGGTTGCAGATTATCCCCCTGTTTCTCCTGTCGGGGGTTCACGTTAAAGAAGATATTCCCGCGGCCGTGGCCAAAGTGCGAGCGCCAATTAAGCTAGAGTTAAAGCCCCATTTAGGCAGTTATCAGGGCATAAAATCGCTGTTATCCCGACAATTTGCCGATTTAAGCCACCAAGACCGCATTTTACTGTCCCACGGTAGTCGTCGCCCCGGGGGTAATCGGGAAGTGGAAAATCTAGCGGCGTTTTCTGGGGCAATTACAGCTTATTGGTCGATAGAACCGAGTTTATCCCAACAAATCGAGAGTTTAATCGCTCAAGGTAGCCCAACAATCGCTATACTGCCCTATTTCCTCTTTACTGGTGGAATTACGGCCGCGATCGAAGCCCAAGTTTTTGACATATCACAAAAGCATCCAAATGTCAATATATCTTTAGGTAAATCTTTGGGAGCGACGGGGGAATTAGCCGAGATTATTGTTGAGGAAGGATGTGGATGAAGCGAGCAGCGATCGCTTTAGGCGGTAATTTAGGGGATTCAGCGACAATTTTAGGGCAAGCTTTAGGGGAATTAGAGCGAGTCAAAGGAATTACACTAGAAGCTCATTCCCAATGGTATCAAACCGCAGCCGTCGGCCCTCCTCAGCCCGATTATCTCAACGGTTGCGCCATTGTGCAAGTGGATTTATCGCCCTTAGATTTACTGCATAAATTATTAGAAATCGAGCAGTTATTCGGGAGAGTCCGACGGGAAAGATGGGGACCGCGTACCCTCGATTTAGACTTAATATTTTATGATGACCTGATCTTAGAAACGCCCGAATTACAGATACCCCATCCCCGCTGCCGAGAACGAGCCTTCGTGCTGCTTCCCCTGGCAGAAATTGCCCCCGATTGGCGAGATCCCGTAACCGGAAAAACTATCCTTCAGCTATTGGGGCAATTGGGATTGGCGGAGTAGGATGTTAGGTGTTGGGGTTTTAGGGTTTTAGGGTTTTAGGGTTTTAGTTGAAATTCCCCCATCTCTCCTGCTCCCCACTTCCCCACTTCCCCACTTCCCCAACTCCCCACCACCCCACTACCCCACTTCCCCACCTCCCCACTTCCCCACCTCCCCACCACCCCAAATAACCGCGTCTCAGTTACCGCCCCGAAACTCTACAATAAAGGCAGCAGCATCAATAAACAGTAAAAAAATCAACCGTGACCAAGACCCCATCGATCGAGGAAACTCATTACAATCAGGCTAAAGCTAGTTTACAACAGGCCTTAACTTGGTATGCCAGTTTTCGCCGCCATTGGAATTATCCCCCCGATCCCCAACTTCAGGCCGCCGTTAAACAGGATTTGCAGTCCCTCAAATCGGCCTTGGATAAACTGGATGAAACAGTGATTCGGGTGGCAGCCTTCGGGTTAGTCAGTCGCGGTAAATCCTCGGTGGTAAACGCTTTAGTCGGTCAAAAAGTCCTGGCAACCGGACCCCTGCACGGGGTGACACGCTGGCCGCGATCGGTACGTTGGACACCAGCCACGGGTAAAATCCAGATAGAATTAATCGATACCCCCGGATTGGATGAGATTGAAGGGGAAGCGCGGGCGAATATGGCCAGAGAAGTCGCTAAAAGTGCCGATTTAATTTTATTTATCGTCGCGGGGGATATTACCCGGACCGAATACGAGGCCTTGGCAGAATTGCGCCGGGCCAAAAAACCGATCATTTTGGTGTTTAATAAGATTGATCTCTATCCAGAAGCCGATCGCCGCCAGATTTTTCAGCAGTTACAGAGATTAGGAACCAATCGGGACGAAAAAACGTTAGAAGATTTGTTAACTAGCGATGAGATAGTTATGGTAGCCGCCGAACCGCAACCGATTCCCGTCCGGGTGGAATACCCCGATGGGCGCGTGGTGACTGAGTGGGAAACCCCTCCCCCCCAAATTGAGGAGCTGCAAGATAAACTCTTAACGATTTTAAATCGGGAAGGGCGATCGCTACTGGCCTTAAATGCTTTAGTGCAAGGGCAAGAAGCGGAGGAAAATATCGCTAGAAAAACCCTGGAACTCCGGGACAGTCAAGCGGAGGAAATTATCTGGCAATACGCGAAATATAAGGCTTTAGCGATTGCGGCCAATCCGATCGCTATTTTAGACCTACTAGGGGCTTCAATCGTCGATTTAACTCTAGTTCGGGCTTTAGCTCGTTTGTACGGCTTGCCGATTACCAGTCACCAAGCTGGTCAACTCTGGCGGACTCTACTTTTGAGTAGTGCGGGGTTGCTGGTGGGGGAAATCCTCAGCACTGTGATTATCGGTTTGGGCAAAACGGCGGCGGCAGCGGCGAGTATTTTTGAAAATCCCACCTCTTTAACCCTCTACGGTAGCACCGCTCTCCTACAGGGAGCAATTGCCGCTTATGGAACCTATATCATCGGGAAAGCCGCTAAAATCTATCTAGAACGCGGTTGTAGTTGGGGGGCATCCGGACCGAGTACGGTGATCAATCAAATTCTCGCTCAAGTTCATCCGCAAACTATTTTATATCGTTTACGTCTAGAACTAGAACAGTGATTTTAAAGGAAAAAGTAAAAAGGAAAAAAGGCAACAGTGATCAATTAAATATGGTTCTTCGTTACTTGGCATGGTTCGATCGGATGGCATAAATCGACTAAATTCTTATCTGGCAAGAGACTTAATTGATTAGTTCGTTCTAGAGGGAAAACAATTGACAAAAATCGCAGCCATGTCTTTCTATATAATGGTTTCATCCCTTATAAACCCGTCCATTGCATAACACGAACCACTGACGACCGACTCCTGATGACCGACTCCTAATTTTAGAAACTTAATTTTTGACAACGACAACTAGCTAGAAATATTGAGAGAAAATCATGTCTGCTGCCCATAAGTCCTATATTCCCATTCCCGTTTCTCGCCAAAAAAGCCAAGGGAGTCAACGCCGTCCCCAGTCGCGGGTAACTTCCCCCAACCCCACTACTAAACCAGTTACTCAATCCTCCCCGACTCCCACCGTCAAACCGACGACTAAATCGGTGGCGAGAGTTCCCGTGGCCCCGACACAAAAACAATTAGCCTCGCGTCAATTACGTTCCCTTTGTCTCCTAGAAAGAATAGTGGCCGTGATTACTTTTTGTCTGTTGGGTTCGACTCTGGGAATATATGCTTGGACGGTATATATTCCCAAGGTTTGGGACAAAGAATTTGGTAAACTGGAAACACTGCAACGTCACGAGCGCCATCTTTTGGCCACCAATGAAACCCTTAAACATCAACTAGCTCAACAAGCAGAAAAACCCGAAACCGGATTAACTCATCCCCAACCCTTCCAAACTATCTTTTTACAGCGTAAATCTGCCCCTAACCTGAAACCGGCCACCGCTTCTCAACCCCAATCTACCGTCAATTCTCGACCGAGAAGTGCCTATTAACAGTTATCAGTTAACAGTTAACAGTTAACAGTTATCAGTGGGGAAGTTAACAGTTAGCAGTTATCAGTTAAGTGGGGAGGCACAATTATGTGTAGGATGGGTTAGCGGTAGCGTAACATAATCGGGCGTTGGGTTTCATGCTTCAACCCAACCTACGTTCATCTTATATTTAATTCCACCCACCCACTTATCAGTTATCAGTGGGTAAGTTAACAGTTATCAGATGTGAGTTTTTAAGTGTACTGTTTACTGTTTACTGTTTACTGTTTACTGCTCACTGTTTACTGTTTACTGCTCACTGCTTACTGCTTACTGATTACTGCTTACTGCTTACTGATTACTGAAAGATACTGCTCATGACTGACACAAAAAGACCCAGATTTAGAGGTAAAAAAACTCGATCGCCCTCTGGCAGGTTCCAGGACAGAAAGTCCTATTTAAACGCCAAAAAACGGCAAAAAAACTTAAAAAATTTGCCTTTGAGTAACGGGCGATTGGTGGCGGTGTGGTTGATTTTAGTCATGGGTATTGTGGGTTTAGCTTGGCGATTGTACCAATTACAAATAGTCCAAGCACAGGAATTGCAAAAAAGAGCCAGACAACAGCAAACTACCAGTATTAGACCCTATATTCCCCGACGGGCGATCGTCGATAGTAATGGTAATGTTTTGGCGACCGATCGCTTGATTTATACTCTTTATGTACACCCAAAACTGTTTGCGATTCCGCCAGCAGAAGTGGCTGATAAATTAGCTCCTTTATTAAATATTCCCACTAATCAACTGATTCAAAAATTTAAAGAAAAAGAAACAGGAATTCGTTTAGCCAATCAATTAACCGAATCCGTGGCTAGGGGATTAAAACAATTATCTCTTGACGGTGTAGAATTAGAGGAAAAGTACGCTCGTTATTATCCCCAAGACGATGTGGCAGCCGACGTGATTGGCTATGTAGATAAAGAACATCGTGGTCAAGCAGGATTAGAACGAGGTTCCAGTCAGTTATTAGAAAGAGATCCCTTTTCTGTCAATACAAGACGCATGGGAGACGGGCGAATTTTACCCGCTTTTGTTCCCGATGGTATCTTTCAATTTGATGAATTACAGTTAGAAGTAACCCTCGATTTAAAACTACAAAGAGCGGCGCGGACGGCCCTACGAGAACAGCTAAAGAAATTTAATGCTAAACGGGGAGCCGTCATCGTTATGGACTCTCTTGATGGTTCTCTTTTAGCCCTAGTTTGTGAGCCAACTTTTAACCCTAATGAATACTATAAAGCCCCTGTGGCTCTATTTAAAAATTGGACCGTAGCCGATCAGTACGAACCGGGGTCAACTTTTAAACCAATTATTGTCGCCATGGCCATGGAAGCGGGGGCAATTAAAGCTAATACGGTAGTCAATGATCCGGGGGCAATTACTGTCGGTCCCTGGACGATTAAAAATGCCTCTAAACAGGGTTATGGGGCGCTAGATATGGCCAGAGTTCTGCAAACCTCTAGTAACGTGGCCATGGTGCAAATTGCCCAAAAAATAGGGCGAGTTGATTTCTATAAAAGTTTATTAGGATTGGAAATAAATCAAAGGGTTGGCGTAGATTTACCCGGAGAAGTGGCAGGATATCTCAAACCCGAACAAGAATTTCTGGATAATGCCATTGAATCGGCCACCGCTTCCTTTGGTCAAGGTTTATCCCTAACGCCTTTAAAATTAGTACAGTTGCACGGTGCGCTGGCCAATGGTGGCACCTTGGTAACTCCCCATGTGATCAAAGGATTAGCCGACGACCGCGGCCGTTTGCACTGGCGGCCCGGTTATCCCAGCAAAAAAGTCTTTTCTCCCACCGTGGCCCGGCAAGTGGTGGAAATGATGGAAACCGTCGTCAGCAAGGGGACGGGGGTAGCGGCCCAAATCCCCGGTTATCGCATCGGAGGCAAAACGGGAACCGCACAAAAAGCTAGTCCGACGGGGGGTTATCTACCTAACGCCAAAATTACCAGTTTTGTGGCGATTTTACCGATCGAATCGCCCCGTTATGTGGTTTTGGTGGTGGTGGATGAACCCAAGGGTGCCAATACTTTTGGCTCCACTGTTGCCGCTCCAGTGGCAAAAACGGTGATGAATACGCTCATTTCCCTCAAAGGTATCCCCCCCACCTACAAGGTCGTTCCGGCGGGTTCTGCGACCAATAAACCCCCGCGGCACGATTAATTTAAGTCTTTTTGAAAGAGGCTTTACCTAACAAAGCACAGAGAAATATTATGGGGCTGTCATTCCCATTTCGATCCATAGTTCTCTCAAATCTCGTATAACTCCTGTAACCATCTCAAAAAATTTGCCGATTGGGGATGGGATTGATTAAGTATTCTTTGTTTTACTGCATCGTGAAGTTGTTTCCCCGGCGGATCTTGCCAAGCTAAATAGGTATGAATATTAGCCTTATCTAGATGATAATCTCTATAGGTTGCCCCCTGTTGTTTTGCCTCTATCACCTTGTTTTGTGTATATTGCCAAAGATTATTATCGGGAACTAAATAGGGTTTGCTGAAAAAGCTTTTCCTAGGAGCAGGGTGTGGGGTGTGGGGTGTGGGGTGTGGGGTTTTACCGATTTTCAGGTGGTCAATTACCTAATTTTCAGGGAAAAAGTCCCGGAATTTTCCCCCCAATCACTCCAAA
>NZ_JAPZSZ010000143.1:0-10082 GCF_027532095.1 Microcystis sp. LE19-195.1E | reverse complement strand
GTAAACTGCGACGACCCTTAATCTTCCTGTTTACCGTCGGTTGTCTGACTAGCGTGGTCGGTTATCGTTTCTATAATCAGCCGAAATTGGCCGTCGGGACTATTTCCCCGGTTACGATTATCGCCCCCGAAGATGCCCGTTTTCAAGACCAAGAAACCACCGCCCTCAAACGCCAAAAAATTCGGGCTGGACTGCTTCCCCGGCTGAAAAGAGATCCCCAAACCACCGCCCAGATCGAGCGATCGCTGCGAGACACTTTAGGGCAATTAAGTCAAATTAGCCCAATTCTGCGAAAAAATTCCATTTTAATGGGCAGGACTATTTCCAACGCCACAATGGGAACGCTGCTCACCTTTTCTGCCGCTCAATGGTCAACTCTACAAAGCCGCCTCAACTATGAAGAATCTTTTACAAAACCCTTGACAAAAGAGCAGGAATATGCTATAGACGAAATCCAAGCCTATCGTCAGCGCGTGGCCAAGGGGAACTTTGAGCAATTTATTGATCGATTGGGGCAATTACGGCAAATAAAGGAGCAAACCAGCCAAAATTATCGGCATTCCAGCTTAAATAAACTCAAATACGCCGATCTGATCGCAGTGGCCCAAATGGGCGATCGAGAGTGGCAAAACCTAGAAAAAGCCATCCTGCAAGCGGGGCGCCGGATTTTGATACAAGGCATTCCCCCGGGGATTTCCACCAGTCACCTACAGGATACCATCGCCGTGCAGATTAGCAGCGATCGCCTAACCGGTCGCCAGCAGTCTTTAGCCGAAAATATCCTTCTAGCGGCCCTGGAGGGAGAAGCGAACCTGATAGAAGATCGGGAGGCAACCAAAGAACAAGCCGCTAAAGCGGTGGAAGCGGTAGATATGGTCATGTCTAGCGCTCAAACCGGTCAAATTATCGTTAAAGCAGGCGAAACAATTACTCAAGCTCAGTTTGTTCTCATCGATGGCTTTGGTTTAAGCGAACGGGGCATTAACTGGATGGGTTTAGGGTCAACGGCAATCCTTGTCACCAGTGCGATCGGGACTTTTTGCCTCGTTGCCCAGCGTCTCCATCGGCCTCTGCGTCACCGGGATTTTCTTCTCTTGGGTTTACTAAGTTTTACCACACCGATCCTAGCGATCGCCAATATTCCCTTTACCAATCTGGCAGCCGTGGGTTTATTAGTCAGCAGTTTCTACGGCCCGACTCTGGCCGTCACCCAGGTCCTCTTAACTGCCGGTCTTTCCCTATTCAGCAGCCAAGGTATCAGCGCCGATTTAATCGCCGGGACGATAGGGGGACTATTAGCGGCTATGATAGCGGCAAAATTGCGCTCCAGGGATGAATTATCGCTGCTAGGGATGGGAATCGGAGTCAGCCAAGGCGGTGTTTATCTGCTCACTTACCTAATCGTTAGCGCCACGGCCAGCACGATCATCTATACTCTACTACCCACGGCGCTCGTCTATGGTCTATCGGGGATAGCTTGGACGGTAATCGCCCTAGGATTATCCCCCTATTTGGAACGCTGTTTCGATGTGGTCACTCCCATTCGTCTGGTGGAGTTGTCCAATCCTAATTGTAGTTTGCTCAAACGTTTGGCCACGGAAGCGCCTGGTACTTTTCAACATACCCTTTTTGTCGCCTGTTTAGCTGAAGCGGCCGCCCGAAAACTGCACTGTAATGTGGAATTAATTCGCACGGGGACCCTCTATCACGATATCGGGAAAATGCACGATCCTCTCGGTTTTATTGAAAATCAAATGGGTGGCCCGAATAAACACGATGAAATTAACGATCCCTACGTCAGCGCCGAGATTATTAAAAAGCACGTTAGTGAAGGGTTAGTCATGGCCCGCAGACACGGTTTACCGCGAGTGGTTCGCGATTTTATTCCCGAACACCAAGGCAATCTCTTAATTTCCTATTTTTATCAGCAAGCTTTGCAAAAATCCGCCCAAAATGGTCAAGAATTCGTCGATGAGGCGGCTTTTCGCTACGATGGTCCGATTCCCCAATCGCGAGAAACGGCGATCGTCATGTTAGCCGATAGTAGTGAGGCCGCTTTGCGATCGCTAAAAGAGGCCTCCCCAGAACAAGCCATGGATATGATCAAAAAGATTTTTCAGGCCCGATGGCGCGATCAACAATTAGTAGATAGTGGTATTCGTCAGGAGGAATTACCAATTATTGCCGAGGTTTTTGTGCAAGTTTGGCAACAATTCCACCATCAACGCATTGCCTACCCGAAAGCAGTTTTAGAAGTCTCCTCAGCCAAAAAAATATGAAAAAAGATACTTGGCTAAATCAGTTACAATTTCTCTACGAACAAGATGAACATCTCTGGTTGACTGAAACAATTAAACTCCTCAAGGAAAATCGTCTAGCTGAGTTGGATATTCAACATTTAATCGAGGAGTTGGAGGCTTTGAGCAAACGGGATAAAAATCGAGTTGAGAGTTTTTTAAGACAGATAATTATTCATCTTTTGTTGTGGCAATATTGGTCAGAAGAATTTGAATTACATCATCGGCATTGCCAAGGAGAAATAGCCACTTTTAGAGTTCAGCTAAATGGATACTTAAGCACAAATCTAGAAAAATATCTCCTAGATAACCAAGAAAAAATCTATCAAGATGCCGTTTTTATTGTTGGGCAAAAACCTGAAATATCTCCTCACAATTTCCCTCTAAATTGTCCCTATTCCCTTGAACAAATGCTTGATAGGCATTGGTTGCCAGAGCGAAATTAGTTAAATACCACAGGAAAAAATCAAGGATAATTACCAAAATGCTCCTAATTACTCTCAACGAAAATACTTTATCTTTATCTCCGGGCAGTCAAGTTATTTTTCCGCATCAGACTTGGGAAGATTACGAAAGATTGCTGAATTTACGTCTCCAAAAAACCTATCCCAAACTCTATTTTAATCGCAAAACGCAAGAAATTCGGCTTATGTCTCCTTTACCAAGTCATGGCAATCGTGTTGATACATTAAGGGATTTAGTAAAAATTATCCTCCGTCGTCAAGGTAAAGACTGGCAATGTTTTGATCCAATTACCTTGAAAATGCCGGGGGAAGCGGGAGTAGAGCCAGATACTTGTTTTTATATTGATAATAGACAGGCAATTTTAGGCAAAGAGAGAATTGATTTAACTGTTGATCCTCCTCCCGATTTAGCTATAGAAGTGGACTTTACTTCCCTGACTGATGTAGAGGCCTATCAATTGCTAAAAATCCCTGAATTGTGGGTTTATCGTCGGGAAGAATTAAAAATATATCTGTTCAGAGAAGACAGTTATCAAGAAAGCGAAAATAGTCGTCTCTTTCCCGATATAAATATCAAGAAACTTTTCCCCTATTATGTAGAATTAGGCTGGAATCAAGGTTCTAGTCTTGCTTTACGTCAGTTTGAAGCTTTAGAGAATTTTAGTTAATAAATATTACCAATTGTAAATTTAAATATTTTTAAGTATTGAAGGTATTTGCATATAAAATACTTATCATTTTGCCCCGATTGCCTCTAACTTTTCCCTCCCCACAGTAATCACTGGGTAAATAGAAAATTTCTCACTCTTTCTCCTAGAGATGAAGTACAGATTAATCCTTACTCATCAAGTATTTTAGCAACAATAACTAACCTCATCTTTCTGAGAAAGGCTGTAGCGAAAGAAAATCTGATCAGTGGGAGCGTTACTTTTGTTGTTGGGTTTCCTCGCTCGAACTGTTCTAGGTTTGGGAAATGGAGTCAAGATACAGAGTATCCGGACAGATATCTTGTTCGTTCGGCCAAGTTACCGTACCATCTAGAACTTTTACTTGATTAAAATAATGTTGGTTTTTAAGTTCTTGAAAGATGCCAAAATCGAGCAGTGGTGAACAATCATAAATTTTCTTTTCTTCATTAGTAAAGATGAGTTGTAATTGATAGTTGGGCAAAGGGATAACTTCTTTAACTCTAGGATTCATCATTTATCTCAGTGGTTCAATTTTATACGGTTGTTGTCCTGAAATAGCGAGTTCCCAGTTAGCCATCAATTCATCTTGATGAATCTCGATCCAAGCGGAAAGTAATTTCATTTTAGCATTAGGAATAGAGCCTTCAAGAATTTCTCCATCTGGAATGGCGACAATGACTTCCGAATTTTGATATCTAGCATGAATGTGAGGTTTATGGTGTTGTTTATTGTCCATGAAGTACATATAAATAATAATTCCGTAAAACATGGATATGGCTGGCATTTGTATCCTTGTGGTTATTTGAGAGGGATAGGTTTATTATAGCGAAGGAAAATCCGATAAGTCGGCGCGTTACTTTTCATGCTTCGTACTCTACAATAGTTACCAGAGCCGCAATCGCACTATTAATAAATGTAGAGGCACAAAATCCAACACCCATCTCGTTAATTTTGCGAGAAGTTGTTGGGTTTCTACTCGATCGGAGATCAGACTGCTATTTACAGATGATCGTCATACTTTATAAGGTCATCAAAACGATTGCGCGCCGTATCCTCATAATATTTAAAACTTTCTTTCACTATATTCTTTTGTGAGGAATTCAAGTGGTTTAGGTAAATTTTAGCCGTTTTTCTTGCTCCATTTACCTTTCTGGCTAAGGGAATCCTCATTATTTTCTTCAAAATACATATTAAGGAGAGAGACGGTACAAAATAAAACGTGATCTTTAGCCCCATAACTGCATTATCCAGTTCTAATCCTGAATTTCTATATTTCGGGTCAGGTAAGCTAAGAAAATAATCAGTAAATGTAGTATTTAAGATAGTCTCAACAGTTCCGAACGTCTTTCGCCATATTAATGAACGTTCTATTAATGGCACAAGTACGGATTCCTGCAGCATACCTAATATCAAAAACACTATAACAAAAGTAAGCCACCAGAAGTTGTTATCAAAAGATTCCAATTTATTCATTCTTTTACAATACTTATTGAAGCTTGAATTAAATATATCTACTTGTTGCTCCCCATCGAACTGATGCCAATGTTCCAGATAATACTCCAATTCAGAAGAGATTTTTTTGTTTTTGGAGTGAAAGTTTACTTCCAAAAAGTTCTTAACGTTATCACGTCCTATTTGAATTAAATCTCTTCCAGATTCACCTTTCTGAGGCATAAGATTAGTCCCTAAAGTTGAGGTTAATTCACTCCCAGTTTGAATTTAGATGATCGAGGTATTGCTTGTTTAGTTTGAGCTACGTTGAGGAGATGGCTGTTGGGGATTTCCTGATTTTGTAAGCCAACCCGCATTGATTGCCCAAGCAATTCCTCCTGAAGCTAACACCCCGATAAGTAAAAATGAAATCCAAACACTAATATTCGTGCTTGTAATTTTGTCCCCCCCAACGACCTCTGCATCTCTGCCAGCTTTAACCTTTTGAGACGGTTTGTCGTCATTAGGCAAATGGTTCGTCATTTTTGTAACCCTCAATACCTGCTCATGCTTTTCATATTTGAGAACGCTTAGCCGCTAACAGACAACTTTCAGGGTACGTCCCTACTGATAGACTGAAGCAGTCCAACTATAAAATCCATGGATTTTATCCATATAATACACCTATAGAGGTTTTTTTAAGGATTTTTTCCGTATATTGCCCTCGACCGGGATGATAGTTGAAAATTTTCCGTATAACACCCTCCTAGTGATATTATACACGATCTGGCAGAGCCAGTGCTACGCTCCCACCACTCCACCCTCAGCCCGATCGCGCCTACCCCGCGAACTGGCGGATAATTCTCGCGACTTCCTTGAAATTTGGTGAGTTATAGGACTTGGTTTCTTTCTAGAATGCGTTCCACAAAATCTCGATCTCGCGCTCGATTACGGTGATAATTTGTAAAATATTTCTAGATTCGCCAGGTTGAACGTTTAACTCATCTCCTACATGAACATGATCGGGAAAATTGGGTAGATCGGGAAAATGTTCTACGTTATCCCAGCGTTTTCTTAACTTCTGTTTGCTTGCGTCCATCCATTGATAGCGATAGCTTATTGTAACGATGCGTCGATTGATCGAGGTAAAAGCCTCCGCAATTTCTAAAAAATCTCCGTTCGTTAAAAGGACTCTCGCTCGGAAGTAGCCTCGATCGAATAAAATTCTTTCATCGACAATCGCGAAAGAGTTCACAATCGAACTCTCAGATAATTTCCTTTTAACTAGGGGAATATAATCGGCTATCTCCATCTAATTTGATCGTAAACTTATCTCTTTTCTAGCTGCCAATAGCATTTCATAATAAACATTCCACTCGAAATAATCCATAGCATCCCCTAGCTCACCGGAACGAAATCTAGGAGAGAATTCTTCCGAACTCATGCGATATTGATTTTCGTATTGCTTGACACGGGTTTCTAAATCCAAAATTTGAGCGTTAATCTGCAAATTTTCCCGTTGTTCGCTCTCAATTTTACGATTCAGTAACTCTCTTTCTTCCTCGGAGAGAGAGAGAATAATTCGCGCGAGAGAATCAATCAGTTGGGTGTTCATTGTCGTTAAAATCCGAGATAGGATTATTTCCCCTGAGAACTGTAGCAGATTCGATCGAGAGCCGCTGCCATGACTTCTAGGAAATAATAGGTGGATGAGGCTGCACCTATCCACCCTAGATATCTAAATCTGCGGGGCTAAATTTCTTGTGAATCTGAGGAAAACCTAACTGTTTAATCACTTGATGTTTGCGTTCTTCCTCAAGGAATTGCAAATTATTATAATTAACCCAGTGAATACAGTTAACCGGACAAGTCTCGATCGCTTCTTGAATAATTTCTTCCTCGTCACCGTCCTGATTATAGACACGAGAGCGACCGTATTCACCTTCAATAAAAAAGGTATTGGGAGCAACGTGGGCGCAGTGTTTACAACCGATACAAGTGACCTCATCGACGTAAACCGCTTTCTGGCGCAGTAAACCGCCCAATTCAGGTTCAAAACCAGTGCGATCGGGGGAATCTCTTAGGAATCCCCCCAACTCTGGTTCAAAACCAGAGCGTTCGGGAGAAAAATCAGCCATTAGGCACTCCAACGTTGTACCACTAGACGAATAGAACCATCAGTATTTTTTTCCTGTGCTGCCACCTGAAAACCCTGTTTAGCAGTTTCTGCCAGAATGGTGTGGTAGGCATAACCTTGATTTACTTTTCTTAAAAATCCTTCTACGGTTAGGGGTTGTTGCCAGTATTGCAAATCGGCAACTAACTCGTACTCGTTACCATTCCAGCGAAAACCGATATCGTAATTGTTATCTTGTTCAATTACCACCTCTGCGCTTAAAGTTTGACCTTGATAACCTTTGACAGGGTGAGAACCCTCTTTCCATTCCATACCCATATCCGTTAGGGCGGCTTTTAGGTAGGATAGATCGCGGATTTTGGTTTTGATATTGCTAAAGTGTGACATGGTTTTTCAGTGGCTTAAATAAAGGGATCGGGAAAGATGAAAAATTACCAGTCGCTAAAAGTGGCTGCGTTGCTGACTTTCTCTGACTGGCTGACGGTTTGATGGTAATAATCCGAGGTTTTCTCTTGAGACATCAGCTGCCCGAGTTGTGCCTCGATCGCCGCCGTCACCTCTTGACAAGATGAACCGACTATGCCTGTCACCTTTTCCATAACGCGACCATCGGGATAGATGATAAACTCTAGGCTTTCCATGCTCATAGCTCTTCTCGGCGTGATCTGGGGTTTGCAAAGCTCCCTATCGTTTTAATTTACGATAGTTTGCTAATCGTAGCAATCTGGTTAAAATTTTAGCAAAACTTTATATTACGTCACCTAACCACTTTCATTTTTTGTAAGTTTCCCGTAACTTTTCTTCATCGTCAAGGGCGAACCTTGACCCAGGAGGCATAATTTAACAAAAGTACACAAAAAAGACGACCTGAAGCGATAAATTGAAAATAAAGGAGATGCAACGGCGAACCACGACCGCCGAGATCATAGAATTTTGTCTATAGGAATCAGAACAAATATGAATAAACAAATAGCCAGCGATCGCCTTCGGATCGGTGTTTTAGGTTTTGGTGGTTTGGGACAGGCCGCCGCTAGAATTCTCGCCCCCAAACAGGAAATGCTCTGGACTGCCGCCGCCGATAAAGCCGGTTTTGCTTACCACAAAGACGGACTAGATGTCAATACCTGTAACAAAATTTATCATGACCGGGGTTCGATCGGTTATCTGGAAAATTACGGCAGTCTCAGCCAGAACAGTATCGAGGAATTAATCAAAACTGCCGATGTAGAGGGCTATTTTCTCGCCTTACCGAATTTACCTAACAATTTCATGGCCGATATCGCTAAAACTTTCATTCGCTTAGGTTGGCGCGGGGTTTTAGTCGATGCCCTCAAACGTACCAGCGCCATGGAACAAATCTTAGCACTACAAGCAGACCTAGAAGCCGCCGGCATCACCTACATGACCGGCTGCGGCGCTACCCCCGGACTGTTAACTGCGGCTGCCGCCCTAGCTGCCCAGAGTTATGGGGAGATTCATAGCGTTAAAATTACCTTCGGCGTGGGAATCGCCAACTGGGAGGCTTATCGTGCCACCATTCGCGAAGATATCGCCCATTTACCCGGTTACGACCCAGAAACGGCGCACCGGATGAGTGATGCGGAAGTGGAAATGCTGTTAAATAAAACCAATGGCATTCTCAGCCTCGAAAATATGGAACACGCAGACGATATTATGCTGGAATTAGCCGGAATCTGTGGACGCGATCGGGTTTCCGTCGGGGGTGTGGTGGATACGCGCAACCCGAAAAAGCCCTTGAGTACCAATGTTAAAGTCACGGGGCGGACTTTTGAAGGCAAAATTTCCACCCATACCTTCACCTTAGGTGATGAAACCAGTATGGCGGCTAATGTCTGCGGGCCGGCTTTCGGTTATCTGAAAGCGGGGGTTTCCCTACATCGTCGCGGTATCTACGGATTATGGACAGCAGCGGAGATTATGCCGCAATTTGTGCGCTAGGGGTTTCTCTGCCGTAAAATAGCTAAAACTTTCGGGAAAATAGCGGGTAAGGGAGCGATCGCTTCTAGGCTCTCTCCCGTGACCGGATGTACTAAAATTAAACGATGGGCATGGAGTAATTGCCCGGGTAGATTAATCCCGATGGAACGACCTGAACTATAGAGGGGATCCCCAAGAATCGGATGACCGATTTGGCTGCTATGAACGCGAATTTGATGAGTTCTGCCAGTTTCTAGGCGAAATTCCATTAAGGTGTAGTTGCCCAGTCTTTCCTTGACTTGCCAGTGAGTGACGGCATTTCTACCTCCTTTTTCCACGGCAATAATAGCCATCTTTTGCCGATCGCTGCGGTGACGACCGATCGGCAGATCAATTGTACCTGTCTCCGTTTTGGGGACACCATGGACGAGGGCGATGTATTCCCGGCGGGCAGTTTTGGTTTTTAATTGTGCCTGTAGGTGTTGATGAGCCTGGTCGGTTTTGGCAATAACGATCGCACCCGTGGTATCCTTATCTAAGCGGTGGACTATACCGGGGCGTTGAATTCCACCAATTCCGGCTAAATTCGGGCAGTGATGCAGTAAAGCGTTGACCAAGGTTCCCGATTCGTGGCCGGGAGCCGGATGAACCACTAAATCGGCAGGTTTATTGATAATAATCAGATAGTCGTCTTCGTAAAGAATATCAAGCTCGATCGCCTCGGCGGTTAATTGCAGGGGTTGACTGTCGGGAATGGTAATCTTTAAGCGATCACCTTGACCAACTTTAGTATTTTTATTAGTGCAAATTTGACCATTTAACTGTATATATCCCTGTTCTATCAGTTTTTGCAGCCTCGATCTCGATAAATCGGGCAAGTGTGACCCCATCCAAGCATCTAAACGTTCTTTTTTTCCCGCAACTTCTAAGTTTAATTGGTTCATCGGTTTTTAGTGATCAGGGTGTAGGGGAAGGGAGGGGGGCAGGGTGTGGGGTGTGGGGTTTTACCAGTTTTGAGGTGGCCAATTACCTAATTTTCAGGGAAAAAGTGCCTAAATTTCCCCCCGATCACTCCCAGATCCAGTACTTTTTGATTGACAAAAGGTCTAAAAGTCTTACCCAACAA
>NZ_JAPZSZ010000152.1:0-42288 GCF_027532095.1 Microcystis sp. LE19-195.1E | reverse complement strand
TCTGAAATGGAGCGAAAGTCTGTGGACTTTGTGTAAGACAGTACATGGTTTTTTAACCGTGGTATGCAACGGTGGTTGAAGCAGAAACTTAAATCGTGAGGTTTAGGAATCGCCGCCCTAAAAGTGCGGCGAGGATGTCAATTTCTGACCGCTCAAAGCTAGGCGAGGATCAGTTCGATTACCTGGCCGCCTTGACGGTTGATTTCTTGCAATTTGTTCGATAGTTGCTCGTAGGCAACGAGATACTCGCTCACACTGCGACGCACACGGGTTTGTCGTCCCGCTTTTGCGCCACTCACCACGCGCAAGCGATAGAATTTGCCCCGATCGCCCCCAGCTAATCCGGTTAAGGATTGACCAGTTCCGTTAATATAAACGGGGGAAGCACTGTTATAGGCTAGTTCCCTGGTCAGTTTTCCCTCTTTTAACGGTGCGCGATCGCTGGTCGCATAACCGCGATAGACTTGGAACAGCCGACTAAAACCGACGGTTTTCTGACCCGTCTGGGTAGCGAAACCGCGATAGTAGGGGACAATGTTCTCACCGAAATGTTGGTTGTATTCGGGGGAATCGAAATAGGAATTAATTTCTGCTTCGTAACCCTGTTGATTGTAGAGATCGGTGTGGAAAGCGATCTCAGCTTGATCGTCGGGAGCGCGACCGAGCAGGTGTTTATAATTCAACTCGATAAAGCGATTTTGGGGATTGCTGTGGAAAAATTTCTGCCGATATAATTCTGATTGAGCGATCGCCCGAACAAAATCCCTGACGCTAATGGAACGATTGCGTAGGAGGGATTCTAGGCTGATCAGGCGCTCGCTGGACATCAGATGCTCGTTGCCCAAGATCTGTCGATAGGCCCCGCGGATCACCACTTCTACCTGTTCATCACTGTCGGTGGAGCGTAATTCCAAGCGGGGGGAACCGTTGTAGGGTTCAAATCCCAGTCTTTGGGCCGCTATCAAGCTAGTCATCGTCGATCCTCCTGAAACTAACCTTTAATGGATATAACAAGGTCTGGAAGAACAGGTGATTGCTAACCCTTTTGCTAACAACCTCCTGTCTTTCCAGACCAGCAGTTTTTTCGATCGGACTAGCTGAGAGCGTTGATAGCGTAGTCGATATAGGAGTTGGCTTCTACCGCAGGGTCGCCACTTAAACCATGGTTGGCTTTGATGTATTTGAGAGCTTCGATGTACCAGCTAGGAGACAGGTCGAAGGTGCGGTTGATTTCGTCGATACCAGCGATGAGGTACTCGTCCATCGGACCGGTTCCACCAGCAACTAAGCAGTAGGTCACCATGCGGAGGTAGTAACCGATGTCACGAGCGCATTTGTCTTTACCGCGTTGATCCGCCGCAAAGTTAGCCCCTTGCATTTGGGTGGTGTAGGGGTACTTGTTGTACACTGCTTGAGCGGCACCGGAGATTAAAGAATTAGCTCTTTCGGTTAAAGCTTTAGCGGCGGTGAGGCTGGCAGAAGCTTGACGAAAACGACCGAAAGCAACTTGGATTTCGGTGCTGCTTAAGAAACGACCTTGAGAATCAGCGGCTGCTACGGCTTCGGTAAGGGGGGTTTTCATTGTTTGGTATCTCCCAATAATCTTGCAATAAGTTTCCTACGGTTCAATTGAGACTAGCCCCAGGGACTAGGCGACAGCAGCGGCGGCGCGGTCGAAGTAGCTGGCAATTTCAGACATTAAAGCACTGCAATCGCCAGGGGTGACACCGTTGCGATCGTTAGCGATGGACAACGCAGCTTCTTTCATTTTGCTTACGCCAGCAGCTACGGAAGCTCCGGGTACTCCTAAAGCTACATAGGTTTCGCGCAGACCATTTAAGCAACGATCATCGAGAACACTGCCGTCGCCAGAGAAGGTAGCGTAGGTAACATAACGCAAGATGATTTCCATGTCGCGTAAGCAAGCGGCCATACGACGGCTGGTGTAGGCATTACCACCGGGGGTGATCAGTTGGGGCTGTTCAGCGAACAGGCTACGAGCGGCGTTGGCAACGATGGTGGAAGCGTTACTGGTGATCCGGTTAACAGAGTCCATCCGTTTGTTGCTGTCGGCAACCATGGCGCTCAGAGCGTCTAGTTGGGAAGAGCTTAAATATTCGCCGCGAGCATCAGCTTGGGATACTACCCGGGTGAATGCGTCAAACATTGTGACAATCTCCTAAATTTAAATGGGATTTGCTTGCAATTAAAAGGTTTTCCCTCTTAAGGGATTTCACGGTGAGCCTGGACGAGCCTTGACCGTGATTGTTGCGACCTACTTTAAGAAACCTGAAAAAACTTCATGGCTCTCTCATAAATCACCTAAGGAGGTTAAACAAGTATCCAGCTTAACTTTTGTCTGTTATCTTGGCCCCTCAAATTAAATTTATACACTGCTGTCGAAACTTTGTTTGTTACATATTATTAAGTTTTTTGCTGTCTTTTTGTAACAGTCACTTAACAATAACTCGATCGAGTTGGTCATCAATTCCTGACCATGGCTCAAAGCCTCTCACCGTCGGGAAATCAGAGACAGCAAGGCTTTAAGGGTATAAAGGGCAGCAAGATAAAAACTTTAAGTTTTTTTTAATATTTCCCCGCTTTCCCTTCCCCTATTACCCAAGAATTGCCCTTTCCAGCCCTCCAATTACGATGAAGTTTTGTAAAGAAGGGAGAGGGGAAGTGGGGTGTGGGGTGTGGGGTGTAGGGTGTGGGGTGTGGGGTGTGGGGTGTGGGGTGTGGGGAAGTAGGGTGTGGGAAGTATAAATAAAAATAATCTCCTGACGACCGACGACCGACGACCGACGACCGACGACCGACGACCGACGTTAAACTAGAAATCGGTGCTCAAAAAATCTAGCCGTCCGAACCCGATGATTTCCTCCTTTCCCGTTCCTAATAGCTTAAATTGCCCTCAAATTCGCCTTGCCATTCGTTCCCTGCAGCCGCAATTAGTCCACTGGCGCCGACAAATACACCAAAAACCAGAACTAGGCTTTCAAGAACATCTCACCGCCTCCTTAATCAGTCAAACCCTGACTAAATACGGAATTGACCATCAAACCGGCATCGCCGGCACCGGAATTGTCGCCACCATCGAAGGCAGTCAACCGGGGCCGGTTTTAGCCCTGCGGGCCGATATGGATGCACTACCGATCGCCGAAGAAAACCAAGTCCCCTATCGTTCCCAACATCGGGGCCAAATGCACGCCTGTGGTCACGATGGCCACACAGCGATCGCCCTCGGCACGGCAGTTTACATAGCACAAAACCGTCACGATGTCAAGGGGACAGTAAAAATTATTTTCCAACCCGCCGAAGAGGGGCCGGGGGGGGCGAAACCGATGATCGAAGCGGGAGTGCTGAAAAATCCCGACGTGGACGGAATTATCGGGCTGCATCTCTGGAATAATCTGCCTTTAGGGACAGTGGGCGTGAAAAATGGTCCCTTAATGGCGGCGGTGGAATGTTTCGATCTCCAGATTCAAGGCCGGGGCGGCCACGGGGCAATTCCCCATCAAACCGTCGATTCACTACTGGTGGCGGCCCAAATCGTCAACGCCTTGCAAACCATCGTCGCCCGCAACCTCAACCCCCTCGATGCTGCCGTGGTGACTGTGGGTAAATTAGCAGCGGGAACCGCTAGAAACGTGATCGCCGATAGTGCTAATCTCAGTGGGACGGTGCGCTATTTCAATCCCCAGTTAGGGGGCTATTTCCGACAACGGATGGAAGAAATTATCGCGGGCATCTGTCAAAGTCAGGGGGCTAGTTATCAATTCGATTACTGGCAATTGTATCCCCCGGTAATCAATCATGATCAGATGGCGGAATTAGTGGAATCAATCGCCGAACAAGTGGTGGAAACCCCGGCTGGAATCGTTCCCGAATGTCAAACCATGGGAGGGGAAGATATGTCATTCTTTTTACAGGAAGTACCGGGCTGTTATTTCTTCTTGGGGTCTGCCAATCCCGAATTAGGATTAGCCTATCCCCACCATCATCCCCGCTTTGATTTTGATGAATCTGTGTTAGCGATGGGAGTCGAGATTTTTGTCCGTTGCGTCGAAAAATTCTGCAACTCTAGGACTTTCTAGAAATCCGTTCAAGGTGAACAGTTTTTGTCAAACCTGAAACCGCTAAACTGATCACTGAATCAGACGAGTAAAAAAACGCATGAATAATAATATCCAGGAAAACGATGCCCAACGGGTGAAAATCCTCAGCGAGGCCCTACCCTATATACAAGAATTTCGCGGTCGTACCGTAGTGGTTAAATACGGTGGTGCGGCCATGAATAACAGCGATATCAAAGACACGGTCATGCGAGATATCGTTTTTCTCTCCTGTGTGGGGGTTCGTCCCGTTATTGTCCACGGCGGCGGTCCAGAAATCAATAGTTGGCTGGATAAATTAGGCATTGAACCCCAATTTAAAGACGGTTTACGCGTCACCGATGCCGACACCATGGATGTGGTAGAAATGGTGCTGGTGGGACGCGTCAATAAAGAAATTGTTGCCCTGATCAATCAAGCCGGCGGTAAAGCGGTAGGATTATGCGGTAAGGATGGCAATCTGATCACTGCTCGTCCCGTGGGTAAAGAGGGCATTGGTTTTGTTGGAGAAGTCAGCAGTGTCGATACTAGCGTCGTCGAATCCTTGGTCAATAGTGGCTATATTCCCGTGATTTCCAGTGTGGCCGCCGATGAAACCGGCCAAGCTCATAATATCAATGCCGATACGGTAGCCGGAGAAATAGCGGCGGCTTTAGGGGCAGCTAAACTGATTTTGATGACCGATACAGCCGGAATTTTAGAGAATTACAAGGATCCTTCCACTTTATTGGCTAAATTAGATATCCAACAGGCCCGGGAGTTGATTCAAAAAGGCATCGTTGCCGGCGGGATGATTCCCAAAGTTGGCTGCTGCGTGCGATCGCTAGCCCAGGGAGTTCAGGCTGCTCATATTATCGATGGTCGTCTTCCCCACGCCCTTTTACTGGAAATTTTCACCGATCGAGGCATCGGTTCCATGATTGTGGCCTCCGGTTATACTAATCTATAGTAGTAATTACCGTACTTTTGGTTAAAAAGACTTGCCTAAAACCAGAGATCTGGTGTACAAGTAAGTTAATAAATGCGCTTCTCGCTCCTTTGTAATGGCAAAAGTCTTAGTCTTGAGTTAGTTTAGCCGGGAAGCGCAAAATCCGAAGTTTTCATAGCAATTGAATTTATGACCAAACAAGCTGTAGCTCACCCGATGGTGAAGTTTCAACGCAAGGTTAGCAAGTGGATAGATGCAAAAGTAGTCAAACCTAGCGATAGTATCTGGAAACTGGCTCTTTTATACGGAGATGAGTGGGGATACTGGAAGCAAGAGTTGCTCGATTTCGGTTTCTCCATGCAAGACCCTCTCAGCGAAGTGGTAGCGGTAGAAGCTTGGGACGAGGAATAAGCGACCATCGACTCAAAAGCCGCTTTCTACCAAGATTATCGCCATGGGATCGACTCCGATTATCCTTTCCGCTCTGGTTATCTTATCCTTAAGCGCGAGTTGTTCTCCCGGGACCGAAACCCAACCACCGCCACCGGCGGCCCGTACTACTACCGTCAACGTCACCAGGGCTAAACCAGCAACCATCGAACGCAATCTCGATTACACAGGAACCACCCGACCTTTAAAAGTCGTTTCTCTGCGATCGCAAGCCACGGGTCAGTTACTCAATCTCCTCGTCGATGTGGGAGATGAGGTGCAATTAGGGCAAATCCTCGCCCGTGTTGATGATCGTCTCCTCGCCACCGTTGTCCTGCAAGAAAAAGCCGCCTTGTCGGCCTTAGAAGCGGAATTAGCCCGGGCGAGAATTGAAGTCAGTAACGCTGAAATTGAAGTGGAGCGCCTACAACTACAATACCAACAGACCAAAAATGATGCCGAGCGCCTGCAAAAATTAGCCCTAGAAGGGGCGATTCCCCTGCAACAGGGCGAAACAGCCCAAACCACGGCGGCAGTAGCTTTAAAAGCCGTTAATAGCGGGCGATCAAGAATTAAAGTCGAGGAGCAGGTAGTGGCGGCAATTATCGGGAGAATTGCCGCCCAAAAATCGGTCATCGCTCAGGAACAACAACGTCAGGCCTACGCTATTCTTAAATCACCCGCGACGGGGATAGTTATCGAAAAACTGAAAGAGCCGGGGGATTTAGTCAGTATCGGCGATGAAGTCCTCAAAATTGGCGATTTTCAACAGGTCAAGGTGGTAGTATTATTATCGGAATTGGATTTAAAAACGATTAATTTAGGACAAAAGGTTAATGTCAGCCTTGATGCTTTCGGTGATAGAAATTTTTCCGGTCGCATCACCAGGATTTTTCCCCTCAGCCAAGGCACGGCCCGGCGGATTCCCGTGGAGATTGCTCTACCCAATGGGGATGGTTTAATCAAAGGGGGATTATTGGCCCGGGTACGGTTTAATAATAATTCTGCCCCTCAGGTGATTGTTCCCGAAACAGCAATTGTCGGTCAAGGGGAATCCTCGGCAATTTTCGTCCTTTCCGAGTCTAACTCGCAAGTGGAAAAACGTCCCGTTCGTCTCGGTCAAGCGCTTGACGGTCAAGTAGAAATTATCACTGGACTCGAACCGGGGGAGCGTTTCGTCGTTAATAGTAGTAAACCTTTGCAAAATGGTGAAAAAGTCCGGGTCAGTATCCTCAGTAATCCTTGAGTAAACCATTGGAGATACCTTTGAAGAGGTTCAGGAAAATATTAAAGAAGCGATTGAACTTTACCTTGAAGTTTTGCAAGAACGCGGGGAAACCATTCCAGAACCCACAACTAAAGTCGGTGGTTGGAGTGGCTGCAGGAGGGTTCTTGCCGACTACCCAAAAACTGCTGGGGTTTCACTGACGAAGAACAAGGGCGACCTGATCAGCTACGATTGACAGGGCAATCGCACGGGTTGTCTTGCTCTTTTTTCTCACAAATTTAATTTTCGCACAGGTCTAAGTAGGGAGGCACAATTATTTGTAGGATGGGTTAGCGGTAGCGTAACATGAGCAGGCGTTGGGTTTCATGCTTCAACCCAACCTACGTTCATCTTATATTTAATTCCACCCACCCACTTAATTGGTCTATAGTAGTGATTGTGGCTGTCCTTCTAGGTTGAGCCAAAATGGGGGGGTTCTTTTTGGCGCCAAAAATGTCCTTAAAGATGATAACCATCTCCCTTGATCTTTAGGGTCAATTATTGCCAGAAATAACCAAAATAAAGTAATTTCTTGCCATCCCCTTGCATATTTTCTCGATCGAGCGGCTTTTCAGTCCCGAAAATCCTTACAATAGGAGATGAAGATAGCCTGAAAAGTTGGAGAATATGAATTATCTCATTGCCGTGTTAGCTGATCGCATAGAAGCAGAAGAAGCTGCCGTTGCCCTCGAAAAAGCGGGAATTCCCCAATCTCAAGTGACCATTCTCGGTCGCGGCTATAAAAGTGCCGATGAGTTCGGTTTGATCGATCCCTTCCAACAGGCCAAAAAACGGGCTACTCTCATGGCTTTTTGGCTAATTCCCTTCGGTTTTGCCGGTGGCTACCTTTTTAACCTGATTACGGGATTGCATACCTTTGATTGGGCCGGAGAACCGGGGAATCATATTGTTGGCGGCATTGCTGGGGCGATTGGGGGGGCGATGGGTAGTATTTTCGTCGGTGGTGGCGTGGGTTTGTCGTCCGGCAGTGGCGATGCACTTCCCTATCGCAATCGTCTCGGCGCCGGAAAATATATTATTGTCGTGCAGGGTTCCGAAAACTTGAAAAATCAAGCGACTCTTATCCTCCGTCAATTTAACCCCGAAAATCTGCAAGGATACGCCCTAGAACAGTGAACGGTTATCGGGAATAAGTTATCGGTCATTTGATTTTTTCCTAAGAATTTTTGATTAATTACCAGAAAACAATGTCACCAAGAGAAGAATTACTAAAGGGTGTCGAGAATCGCGAGGAGATAGCGAAAGTTATTGATAAAGCCGAACAAGCGATCAAGACTTGGGAAGTGACGGTGACAGACTTTCTTTCTCCCGCGGTTTTAGCGGAAGTAGAACGGGTTTTTCAGCGTTTAACCGATGTGTCAATGCAAAAATGGGGCGGTTATCCCCAAGCAGAAAGACAGCGCCTCGGTATTGCTAGAGTTGATCTACCTTTGACAGTAACAGATATTCCCCTATCTGCCCTTGATATTGCCGGTAATTTTCTTTTTGATACCGCTAACCACCGGGATTTTTTAGGGGCGATGTTGGGGACGGGTATCGTCCGGGAAAAAGTCGGCGATATAATCGTTTTAGGTGAGCGAGGAGCGCAGGCGATTGTAGTGCCTGAATTGGCAGATTTTTTATGTGCTAATTTACTACAAGTGCGTTCAGTTCCCGTGAAAACTAGCCCGATTCCTTTGACGGAATTAAAAGTTAGACCACCGCAAAAAAAAGAAATTAATACGGTGGAAGCTTCCTTGCGTTTAGATGCGATCGCCTCGGCGGGTTTTGGCATTTCTCGCAGTAAAATGGCCGAAGCAATTAGCGCTGGGGATGTGCGAGTTAACTGGAAAGATATCAGTCAATCTAGTTATAATGTTAAAACCGGTGATTTGATTTCTTTTCGGGGAAAAGGTCGTCTAGAAGTGGGTGAGGTTACTGTGACAAAAAAAGAGCGCTATCGGGTTCATTTAACTAGATTTATTTAGTTTTTTCTGTCTCTAGAATTTGTGATTAGACAGATTAATTGCCATGGCTGAGAATTTCGCCGTAATCGTGCAACTGTGTCAAGTTAGTCCCATCGGTAAACTATTACCGGGGGCGCTTTATGTTCATCGAGAAGCATTACATCAACTGGATCCTATCCTCCAGAATTACGAACAAAAAGCAAGAATTAATCAGCATTTATCCGAGGCAACAATAATTAAATTTAGCACCGATAAACCGAAAATATCCTATCTTTTTTATCCCGATTTTGATCGGGAACCTCACCCAGCTTTAACTAAAAGTTTAGTGGTAGATATGGGGACATTAATCTTAAGTGAATGGAATTATCAAAATGCCGATAATCCGCCCATTTTACACCGAAAAGAAACTTTTGTTACTAGGGACTATCCCCTTTATCAAGAATTCGAGCATCTCACAAAAATCGAGAGTGCTTTAGGACTTTTAAACAGTTCTTATCCCATCGGTACTAAACAGGAATGGCAACGGCTTTTAAGAAAGCATAACCTTGATTTTGCAGGAGATTATTTAGTTTGTAATCTAGAGGGAAAAAAGGAAAAATCGATAATAATTGATCGCCACAAAGCCGCTCTTGTTCGCAAAACCCTTTCTCGTCCGACAAGATTAGCATTAGCGGCGGGATTATTCCTTCCTGAAACCACTTTTTTTGATTACGGTTGTGGTTATGGAGGTGATATAGAACGCATAGCCGAACAGGGTTATCAAAGTGAAGGTTGGGATCCTTATTATCGTCCCGATAGTCCTTTAATTGAATCTGATATTGTTAATTTAGGCTATGTAATTAATGTTATTGAATCCGCCGAAGAACGGCAGGAAGCCTTATTAAAAGCTTGGCAACTAACCCGTCAAGTTTTAATTGTTTCGGCACAGATCCTAATTGATGATAGCGAACGGGGTTTAATGGCTTATGAAGATGGAATTATAACCCGTCGTAATACTTTTCAAAAATACTATCAACAGGAAGAACTAAAACAGTATATTGATAGCACTTTGGGGGTTGATTCTATTCCGATAACTTTGGGAGTTTATCTAGTTTTTCGAGAGGAAGAAAAAGCGGAAGCTTTTCGTTTATCCAGATGGCGTTCCCGCGCTACCACTCCTAAAATTAAAACCCATCTCAAATGCTTTGAAGATTACGAAGATTTATTGACTCCCCTGATGGAATTTTACACCCAGCAGGGACGTTTACCCGTCGCGGGAGAATTAT
Organism: Microcystis sp. LE19-195.1E; assembly: GCF_027532095.1. NCBI lineage: Bacteria > Bacillati > Cyanobacteriota > Cyanophyceae > Chroococcales > Microcystaceae > Microcystis > Microcystis sp. LE19-195.1E. The sequence goes on along the minus strand of NZ_JAPZSZ010000152.1, from coordinate 32,317 downwards.
TACAAGAGGAAGAAATTAAGGCAGAATTTGGCACTTTTAGACGAGCTTTTCAAGTGATTTTACAAGTAACAGAAGCGGAAGAATGGGAGATAATTGCCGATAAAAGACGCGCCGATCTTTTACTTTATTTAGCTTTAAGTCAATTTAGCCACTGTCCGAAAGTACGGGAATTATCTCCCGCTACCCGTGCCGATTTTAAAGCTTTATTTGGCAGTTATCGCAATGCTTGCGCTTTAGCAGAAGAAGTGTTAATAAGTGCGGGAAATCTGCCAGCGATCGCTTGTACTTGTGAAAATAGTTCTTTAGGCAAACTTTCCCGTTATTCCCTAACTATTCATATTAGCATTCTGGAAAAATTACCGATGTTATTACGCTTATATGAAGGTTGTGCTAGTCAAACTATCGGACGGTTAGAAAATGCTAATGTTATTCGTTTATCCTTTCGTCAACCCAAAATTTCCTATCTTTATTACCCCAATTTTGATACAGAAATACATCCGATTTTAGCTACTAGCATGGATGTATATTTAGGTTCGGCTGATTTTAGCTTTCGTGATTATCGGGATAGTCCTAATCCGCCAATTCTACACGAAAAAGAGCTTTTAGTAACGGCGGATTATCCTAACTATGATAAATTGCTTCAGTTAACTAAATTAGAAAAGGATTGGGGATTGTTAGAAGATCGAAAAGCGATCGAACGTTTACAGGGTTGGCAAAAATGTTTAGAGGAGCATTGTGCTATAATCAAAGGCTATCAGATTCTGTGGCGAAAAGATGCTGATCCCTATAAAGTTAGGATTTTACGCGCTAAAATTAACGCCAGAAGAAATCAAAATAAGTCTTCCTGAGTAATTAAGTAAAATAGACGAGGTAATTAATTTTATGATGACTACGATTCGGTTACAAGGATTAGAAGGTTTCGAGTTAAAAGCTAATGATCCTGAACAAAGAATGTTAATTTCTGGGGTGAATTGGCAACAGTACGAAACCCTCTTAAAACATTTAGAAGATAGTTCGAGTTATCGCATTACTTACTTAGATGGAATGGTAGAAATTATGGCTCCTAGTCGTCGTCACGAAGTTAGCAAAAAAAATATCGGTAGATTGGTAGAAGTTTATTTAGAATATGCTGAAATTGATTTCTGGGGATTAGGTTCCACCACTTTGCGAAAACAGGAAAAAGAAGCGGGAAAAGAACCAGATGAATGTTTTTGTTTATTCACAGAAAAAGAGTTTCCTGATTTGGCGATCGAAATAATTTTAACCAGTGGCAGCCTGAAAGTCTTGGAAGTTTATAAAAGATTGGGAACTCAAGAGGTTTGGTTTTGGCAAGATAATCTGTTAAAAATCTATTCTTGGCAAGAGAATGGCGAATATATTTTAATCCCTAAAAGTGCTTTATTACCGGATTTAAATTTAGAATTATTAGCCGAATATGTCAACCATCCTAATCCCCGTCTTGCTGTCAAAGAATTTCGCTCGCGTTTATCAGAAAATTCCTAGTTATAATAACTATTGTCTTTCCATGAATTCTCAAGTAAAATTTAACCTATCTATCCTAGCAATATTTTTATTTTCTCTGGCGATAAGATTCTGGAATCTCAGTCAATTTAATACTCTTGTTTTCGATGAAGTTTATTATGCTAAATACGGCAATGAATATCTAATCGGTAAAGAATTTTTCCAGTCTCATCCACCGTTAAGTCAATATTTAATTGCTATTAGTATCTGGATTGGTTCCCATTTTCCTGCCGATCCTGAAACCATTAATAATTTAACAGGTTCCCTGCGCTCAACTTTTAGTTATCGCTGGTTAAATGCTTTCACTGGTTCTTTTATTCCCCTAATTATTGGCGCAATTGCTTATCAATTAACTCGGAGAAAAACTGTATTTTTAATCACAACTTTCCTCGCCAGTTTAGACGGATTATTTCTGGTGGAATCCCGCTATGCTCTCAATAATATTTACTTAATTTTATTCGGTTTGTCTGGACAATTATTTTTTTTATTAGCACTCCAGAAAAATCAAAAACTCAATTGGCTATTCTTATCAGGAGTTTGTTTCGGTTTAGCGGCAAATATTAAATGGAATGGCTTAGGATTTTTACTGGGAATATTTATTTTTATCGGTATTGCTTGGTTAATAAAATTATTGAATCAAGAGCAGTCAAAAGATAATCTTTGGACAAAGGCAACTAACCTGAGATTAGAGTACATTTTTATCGCCTTAATTGTCTTTCCCCTAGTCACCTATAGTTTGCTGTGGATACCGCATCTTCTCGTCAACCATCAATATAATTTTTGGCAAGTACATCAAGAAATTTGGTCATTTCATCAGGGAATAAAAGGTAATCAATCTGATGTCCATCCCTATTGTTCTCCCTGGTATAGTTGGTTAGTAATGGGGCGACCTGTGGCTTATTATTTTAAGAGAGTAGGTGATAAAATTTATGATGTTCACGCTATGGGAAATCCGTTTTTATGGTGGTTTTCTACCGGAGCAATTCTAGTAGTTTTTAGTCGATTATTTAACCGAAAAGAGCGAGTAATTTCCGCCTATCTTATCTGTAACTATATTGCTAATCTGCTGCCTTGGTTAAAAATTAGTCGCTGCACCTTTCTCTATCATTATATGGCTGCCTATAGCTTCACTTTGATTGCTCTAGCTTGGCTCTTAGCCGATGGTTTAGAAAGTTCCAGTCCTATTTATAAAAATTGCTCGCGCTCGCTCATAATTTTGATAATTTTTGCTTTTATCCATTGGCTACCAATTTATTTAGGCATTCCCCTGTCAGTGCGGGATTATTATCTGAGAATGATTTTTTCCAATTGGATTTAGGATGAAATTAGCGGCAAAAACTGATACAATAAAATCATGAAAAAAGCGATCGCAGGAGTTATGGGTAAACAAAGAATCTTATCGGGTGTGCAACCAACCGGCAATTTACATTTAGGCAATTATCTCGGTGCGATCCGCAATTGGGTGGAGGGACAAAAAGACTACGATAATTTCTTTTGTGTGGTCGATTTACACGCGATCACCGTTCCCCATAATCCCGCCACTCTTGCGGAGGATACTTTAGCAATTGCCGCTTTATATTTAGCCTGCGGAATTGATTTAGAATATGCGACTATCTTTGTCCAATCCCACGTTAAGGCCCATACGGAATTAACTTGGTTATTGAATTGTATCACCCCTTTAAATTGGTTAACCGATATGATTCAATTTAAAGAAAAAGCGATTAAACAGGGGGAAAATGTTGGCACGGGGTTACTCGATTATCCCGTGCTGATGGCCGCCGATATCCTACTCTACGATGCCGATAAAGTACCCGTGGGAGAAGATCAAAAACAACATTTAGAATTAACCCGCGATATAGCTGTTAGAATTAATCATCTTTTTGGACAACCGAAACAACCAATTTTAAAACTTCCTGATCCGATGATCCGCAAGGAAGGAGCGCGGGTGATGAGTTTAACCGATGGCCGGAATAAAATGTCTAAATCCGATCCTTCCGAGATGAGTCGGATTAATATTCTCGATAGTCCTGATGTCATTGCCAAGAAAATTAAACGCTGTAAAACCGATCTAGTTAAGGGTTTAACTTTCGATGATCCGGAGCGTCCCGAATGCCATAATTTATTAACTCTCTATAGCATTTTATCGGGAAAAAGTCAAGAGGTAGTCGGGGGAGAATGTGCCGATTTAGGTTGGGGACAATTTAAACCGATGTTAACAGAAGTCACCATAGAATCTCTGAAACCTATTCAGGAAAAATACGCCGAAATTAGAGAGGATAAAGATTATTTAGGCACAGTTTTGCGGCAAGGTCGTCTCAAAGCAGAAGCGGTGGCCAATCAAACTCTCGATCGAGTCAAAAATGCCATGGGTTATTTACCACCATTTTAGGGATAATTTTCGGGTGCATCTGATAATTATCCAATCTACTCAGTTGAGATTTTTCAAGGAAAACTCGCTGCTTTATCAGTCAATCTTTAACTCTTGGTGGGGTTCTACCCCCCATCCAGGGTAAGGGAAGGAGAATGATTACAAAAGTTATTAAATTAAGCACAACTCCAGTGATATTTTGGTAAAATAAGGGCATAATTGAAACTATCAAAATACTTACCTGTCCTTTGAGATTATGGTTGTAGAGTCCCAGGGGAAACAAAAAAAACTATCGTCTAGGGAAGATAAGTCTCGTCCAATTGCCAGCAAGGAACAAAATTCTTATCTAGCAGAGGGAATTGTTGATCATCAATCAACTCAGATTGCTCCTTCCTCCTTACTACAGCCATTTTCTCCAGAGTTAGAAAAAGATAGAGCCAACAAATTTAATTCTCTTAAAGAAATTCTAGTTAGTCATCTTGGTCAACCTTTTTACTCGGACAACGGCTTTATTCTTTATCAAGGAGATGCCACAGACTTTTTGTCTAAACTATCTCATAGTGACATAAAAATTGACCTCACTGTTACATCACCACCTTATAATATTGGCAAAGAATATGAACGAGTTCTTTCAATCAATGACTATGTTGATTGGTGTGCTAATTGGCTAGGGCAAATTTATCAAATTACTCAAGATAACGGTGCTTTTTGGCTAAATGTTGGTTATTTAGAAGTACCAGAAAAGGGATTATGTGTTCCGATTCCCTATCTTCTTTGGGATAAGTCTCCCTTTTATCTTTTACAAGAAATTGTCTGGAAATATGGGGCAGGTGTTTCTACAAAAAATCGTCTTAGTCCTCGCAATGAAAAATGGCTTTTTTATCTAAAAAATTGCCAAGAATATACTTTTAACTTAGATAATATTCGTGACCCTAACGTTAAGTATCCCAATCAAAAGAAAAATGGTAAATATCGTTGTAATCCCCTCGGTAAAAATCCTTCTGATGTGTGGGAAGTTCCTAAAGTCACTACAGGAGAAAAGCGCAGTTCTAAGGAAAGAACCGGACATCCCGCACAATTTCCTTTAGCAATTGTCGAGAGAATTATACAAGCTTCATCTAATCCGGTAGAAATAATTCTTGATCCCTTTGCTGGTTCTTGTTCCACGGGAATAGCGGCCTTGGGATTAGGAAGAATTTTTGTGGGTTTTGAAATTCGACCAGACTATTGCGAGATAGCTGCAGAGAGATTTAAAAGATTTAAAAAAGAAAGAAGCAATACTTATATTCAAGGATCATTATTATAGTATTAAGTAGTCGGACATAAATTCTGTTGTCTATCTTAAGAAATGTAAATTGCCGCAATTCTTACTGACGACCGACTCCTGACGACCGACTCCTTACCCCACAGTTAACTTTACTTTTGTCCAACTACTTAAAAACGGATTTAGTATGATTAGCCTTTTTTAACTTGTTTTCGCAGTTTCAATCATTGGAAATGCGATCGCCAATAAAAATAGCAGAGTCCAGCAGTTACCCCAAGACTAAGAATTGTTATCCCCGTCGGAATTGCAAACATCTCCGACTCGGTTACTGATATGTTGTACTATTGTAACGGAAGGATTTTTTTCCTGAAAAATTGTCATATTTGAGGTTTTGATTATGCCTTATACAAATGAAGAAGGTGGACGCTTAAATAATTTCGCCGCCGAACCGAAAGTTTATCAAGCGGATCCCCCGACTAAATCGCAACAACGTAATTATCTTTTCTGGGGTGTTGCTGCGATCACACTTGTGGGTGGACTGTTAGCCGTCGCTTTTTACGCATCTCAAGCTGGCTAAAATTTAGTCCCTCGTAGTTGCGATTTAGCCTCTTTCACTCCTTTTTCCCGCTAAAATCACAACTACTCCCTATTTTAGGGCTTTTGACCCTGAATTAATGCCACTGCTGACTGAGACTTAGCCGCAGTCCCCTGTTTACCCTGAGATAACGCCAGACGAGCCGCCGCCTCTAAATCAGCGATCGCTTTTTCCCTGTTTCCCAATTTATAATGGGTTAAACCCCTGTTGTGGTACGCTTCGGCAAAATTAGCATTGATTTTCAGACTCTCATCATAGTCCCTTAAAGCCATTTCCTGCTGTCCGGCTCGGTTATAGGCTAGAGCGCGATTATATAAAATACGATCCTGTCCTCTAGTTCCCTGTAAACTCAAAGCTTTTGTGTAATCCTCGATCGCTTCTAGGTGTCTTCCCAAGTCATCCTTGGCATTACCGCGATAAATAAAGAAATCAGCAAAATTTCCGTTTAAAGCGATCGCTTTTGTGCAATCTTCCACCGCTGCCTCGTATTTTTTCGTCAGATAATGCACATAACAACGATTACCGAGAGCATTAACATAATTGGGGTTGATTGTCAAGGCCTGGGTATAATCTGCGATCGCTCGCTCGTACTGACCGAGAACTAATTCCGCATAGCCGCGATTATAATAAGCATCGGCATCCTTCGGTTCTAATTGTAGAGCTTGAGTAAAATCTGCGATCGCCCCTGAGTAATCCCCTGCGGTTAAACGATCCACCCCCCGATTATAAAATTCTACAGCCTTCACGGGGTTAGCGGTAGTTTGAGCGCTTAGGGGAGAGATAGTCAGTAAAAAAGTCGCTATAGCCATAATAATTGTCAATTTTTTCTTAATTTTCATAATCCGTTCACCTAAACAATTCAAGGTAAAATTAAACAGCCCTACTTACAGGTCAAAATATCATGATTAAATCTCTTTTGGCGACTTTCCTCCTAATTACCACCCTTCTCTTAACCGGTTGTGCAACTCCCATCGCTGGACTGCAAGGATACACCAGTGGCAGCCAAGGCTATCAATTTTTATATCCTAAGGGTTGGACGCAGGTGGATGTGAAAAAAGTTGCAGGAGTAGATGTGGTTTTTCATGACCTGATCGAAACGAGCGAAAATTTAAGCGTTATTATCAACCCCGTCCCCGACAATAAAACCTTAACAGATTTAGGGACTCCCTCGGAAGTTGGCTATCGTCTCCTGAAAAATAACAGTCTTAACCCCAATCTCGATAAGGAAGTAGAATTAATTCGCTCAGAATCCCATCAAATCGACGGTCAAGATTATTATATCCTCGAATATCAAGTTAAATTAGCCAACGGTCAAGAACGTCATAATCTGGCCAGCGTCACGGTTAATAATAATAAACTCTATTCTTTTAATCTTTCCACTTCCCAAAAACGTTGGACGCAAATTCAAGAACTCTTTGAAACTATCGTTGATTCTTTCTCGGTTAGTTAGGGAAATAGGCCACAGGCAATAGTAAAATGTAGGGTGCGTTAGACGGCAAAAATTCCTGTTTTGACTTAAAGGTAACAATCCGTCGTAACGCACCACCTATCATCAACTAGGTAGTAAAATGTAGGGTGCGTTAGACGGCAAAAATTCCTGTTTTGACTTAAAGGTAAAAATCCGTCGTAACGCACCACTGGCAATAGGCAATAGTAAAATGTAGGGTGCGTTAGACGGCAAAAATTCCTGTTTTGACTTAAAGGTAAAAATCCGTCGTAACGCACCACCTATCATCAACTAGGTAGCCGGTCACAATTAAAGATAAAATACTTACTTAATCAGTAATCAGTAATCAGTAAACAGTGAAAAGACAGTAGGAAACTTCTATTTAATACTGTCACCTAAAACTCAAATCTAATAACTGGTAACTGTTAACTGATAACTGATAACTGATAACTGATAACCGGTAAATGAATATGAGTAACTCGGAAGAAAATAGACTAGATAGACTCGAATCTCTTGCTGAAAATACCCTAACAGAACTACGGGAGATTAGATTAGGATTACAGGAGATTAAATTAGGACTACAGGAAACCAATCAGGGATTAAAAGAAACTATAGCGATCGCTAATTCTAACGCCAAATCGATCGAAGCGTTAACTAATAGTCTTGCTGAGTCTAAAAAAGAATGGGAAAAAGATAGACGGGGACTTTATCAACTGCTAGGACAATTAACTCGATCGAGGTCGGATTTTTATGAGGTTCAGTCGGATTTTTACAATCGATTTGACAAGGAAGAAAGACAATCCCGCATGGTTGAGATTTTAGATCGTTATTTTCCCCCCTAAAATCCTGCCAATTCCTAGCAGAAATAGCTAAAAATCTGATAACTGATGGTGGGTTACGGCAAATAGATAAATTGATAATTAAGTCTAATAATTTGCCATTGCCTAACCCACCCTACCTAACTTTTATCCTTTTGACTTTTTACTTTAAAAATTATGTCCATTCCCTTGATTCTTGCTTCCGCTTCTCCTGCGCGTAAAAAACTATTACAAATGGTCGGAATCGATCCGATTGTGCGGGTGAGTAACTTTGATGAATCGACAATTAATGCTGATGATACTCTCCATCTTGTCCAAACTTTAGCCCAATGTAAAGCACAAACGATCGCCCCCCAATTTGATTCAGGATTAATTCTTGGTTGTGATTCCGTCTTAGAAGTAGCGGGGGAAGTCTATGGCAAACCCAAGGATAAATCAGAAGCGATCGATCGTTGGCAAAAAATGCGCGGTCAGGTGGGTACACTCTATACAGGTCATGCTTTAATCGATCGAGTTAATAATCGAACTTTGACTCGTTGTGGGATCACTAAAGTTCACTTTGCCAATATCAGCGATGAAACAATTATTGCCTATGTTGACAGCGAAGAACCCCTCAAATGTGCTGGCTGTTTTGCCCTAGAAGGAAAGGGGGGTCTATTCGTGGAAAGATTGGAGGGATGTCACAGTAATGTTATCGGTTTAAGTTTGCCCCTATTTAGGCAGATGTTAACGGATTTTGGCTACCAAATCACTGACTTTTGGTGATCTTTTTGCCGATGATTTCCCCAAATTTATTGACAAAAAGACTTGACAAATTCTCAGATTTGTGTTAACCTTTTATTATAATGGGAATCCGTGTCGCCCTGCGAACCCCTCTTTTTTCTATCCGATAGCTCCAAAATTTTTAACCCTTTCCTTGTCACTTTTTCCCGAAAAAACTATGTCTTGCTTGCGCGTGGGAATTGCCGGTCCGGTGGGTTCAGGAAAAACAGCCCTGCTCGATGTCCTGTGTAAAAATTTGCGGGATCAATATCCGATCGCCGTAGTCACCAATGACATTTATACTCAAGAAGATGCCCAATTTTTAGTGCGATCACAAGCTTTAGCCCCGGAAAGAATTTTAGGAGTAGAAACGGGAGGATGTCCCCATACAGCTATTCGCGAGGATGCCTCAATTAACTTAGTTGCCATTGAACAGTTAGAGAGAAAATTTGCTAACTTAAAGTTAATTTTTCTGGAAAGTGGTGGTGACAATTTAGCGGCAACCTTTAGCCCCGAATTAGTAGATTTAACCATCTATGTGATTGACGTGGCAGCCGGAGATAAAATCCCTCGCAAAGGAGGACCAGGTATCACCAAATCGGATTTATTGGTAATTAATAAAATAGATTTAGCCCCGATGGTGGGGGCAGATTTAGGAGTGATGGATAGAGATGCAAAAAAAATGCGCGGGGATAAACCCTTTATCTTCACCAACTTGAAAACACGGGAAGGATTAGAGCGAGTGATTGCCTTTATCGAAAAGAATTTATAATAACTATTACTAGGAATAAAAAAGAGAGCGCCAGAAAAATTTAGGTAAAGCTAACATTCTTTTCCAACGCCAAGGTTCCTGATAGAGTCGATACAACCACTCTAAATTATTGTCACAGAAAAAGCGAGGGGCGCGGATTTTTGTCCCAGACCAGATATCAAAACTGCCCCCCACACCTACCCAGATAGCTTGGGGACAGAGATATCGATGTTCCCTAATCCAATATTCTTGTCGGGGTACTCCTAAACCAACTAAAATTAACCGCGGTTGTTGATCTTTTAATACCTCGATCCAATCGGACATTTCCTGGGAGGATAGATAACCGTGGTTAGCCAGAATGCGGATATTAGGTATCTTTTTTTGCCAATTACTTGCCGCTTTTTCAGTAATCCCCGGGTTACCACCAAAAAAAGCAATAGGAAAACTCTCTCCCTGCATTCCTAACTCAGTAATTAAGGATTCTGATAATTCAATACCGGGGCAGCGGGTTTGTTTTTTGCCCCTTAATTTTAAGTAAATAACAATCCCGGCGCCGTCGGGAATAACTAAATCTGCTTCCCGAATAACTTGGGCAACTTTAGCATCATTTTCCCCTAACATTGCCATTTCTGCATTAAGAGTGACAACGTGGGAACCAAAACCTTGATAGAGGCGATCAATTAACCAACGACTGTAGTTATCGAGAAGATGAACCGGTAAACCAAGAACAGAATATTTGGGGGGAGTTTCTAACATATAAGTCATCTTGATTTAGTTGTCATTTTATCGAGAAATTGGCACAAAATCCACCCCAAAACTAGAACGAGAACCGGGTTTAACTACCACTAATTGCACGGATTGATTGCGATCGCCAGACGGTAAAAATCGCACTGGATTAGTCGCCCCAGGCACAGAAAAATCACTGCTTCTTAACGCCTGTTGAACTCCCTCTCGGCTAGATTCTGCCTTAATGCCAGCGATTAAAGCCTGGGTAGCGTCATAGGCGGTAGCAGTGCGCCAATTTACGTCTCCTTGCCACAATTGGCGGGAATTATTCACAAAAGGACTATTCGGATTAGCCCCTAAATGCCAAGCGACAGCGACAATCATGCCAAGGGCATTTTTTCTGCCTACATCCAGAGTTTTGGGGCTATAAACGTCATCACCCGCCACAATCGGTAATTTTTGACCATTGATTTGAACCACCTGCAAAGCCTTATCTAGGGTACCACTATCCCCAAGAAGGGCGATTAGATTTGCTCCCTCTTGTTGAGCTTGTTGGAGACTTTTAGAAGGGGTAAAAGTGAGGGAAGATAGATCAAATTCACTCACCGCTTGACCTCCTCCTAATCCTAAAGCGGTGATAAATTCAGATTTTAGGGATTGACTATAATTGCTTTGGGAGTTAAAAAATACCACTGCCTTGACGTTAGGAATTTTTTGCAAGCTAGATTCGGCTAATGCCCGTGCCGCCACAAAATCACTGGGAACAGAACGAAAGATATAGTCACCAAAATTGGAGAGTTTAACTGAGGTACTGATGGGGGAAATCATTACTAATCCTGCTTTTTGATAGATAGCGGCCGCCGCTAAAGAGGTGTCACTGCTAGTGTGTCCTACTACTCCTAAAATGCTGTTATCAGCCGTTAATTTTTGGGCAATTTGAGCGGCAATTTCGGGATTATCAGCATCATCAGCAATGAGAACTTTTAAAGGAGTGCCATTAATTCCTCCAGTTTGATTGATTTGATTTTGAGATTGGGCAACTCCTCGTAAAACTTCTAGGGCGGTGTTGACATTGCTACCAATTGGCACGGAAACGGCGATAGTATAGGACTTAGCTTGACCAATACGGGCGTTATTTAAGTAGATGAGAGCTTCCGGATCATTTTGATTAGCTCGCAGGGATTTTTCTAGGAGGTAAACTGCTTGCTGAAAGTCTCCTTTCCCGATTGCCTGTATGGCAGCTTGTTTGTCAGAAGAAGCCCCTTCAACTATTAATAAGTTTTCCCCTTGACTAAATTTTGCTTGTGCCGATACCGATTTTTGCTCTGGTGATATTTTCTCGATTTCAGAAAGATTGTTTGGGTTATTTTTTCCTTGAAAACGATTGTATAACCACCAACTACCTGCCCCAAAAAATATTAGGGTAATCACCAGGGCTAAAAGCAGGGTAACGGTCTCATTTTTCTTGCTCATGGGCTGATCAACTAAGATTAAATTAATGGTTTAATCGAGATTTATAGTTAATAAAAGTAACATTTTTGGGTTTTTAATATGCTAATTCAAGTCTGAATGTCACCACTATCCGATCTACCTTGATAGAATACCTCATTTGGGGTCTGATAGTCAAGACATTGTTGAAATGCGTCTTAGCTTATTAGCGATACTTTACCTTTTTGTTTGGGAATCTTCTAAATGTTTTACCAAAACATTTGAGGATAAAGGACCGTGTAAATGACTCCAGGGTAAAACCTGTTCTAAACGCCATTGCTGATGGACGTAATAATCTAGAGGGGGAATTTGTCCTTTTAGTTCCTTAAAAGCCCGTTTATAACTGCCTAAAGAATCACCGTAGCCACGGGTTAATTCTAACAGGGAAGTTAAGCGGCGATCGCCCCTAGATAATAAAGCTTGAATCACTGACCAATTATAACTTTCTGGTCGAAATTCTATGCCCTGTTTACCTAATTGTTTCTCTAGATATTTTAATCTTTTTTCGGCCATTTTATTAACTCCAAACCACTGAAAAGGAGTATGGGATTTAGGCACAAAGGTGCTGCAACCGAAAGAGATTCGCAGTCCAGAGGCGGCTTTTTTTAAGGCTATTAACATTTCCACAGTCGCCGCAATATCTTCGGTTTCTTCTCCCGGTATTCCCACCATACCATAGAGTTTTATCCCTTTTAAACCGCCCGCTTTGGCATTAATAGCAGCTTGGATAATTTCATCATTGGCTAACTTTTTGTTGATAATTTCCCGCAAGCGATCGGAACCACTTTCTACGGCAATAGTAATTGATTTGGTGTCTCTTTGGGATAAAATTCTGGCTAATTTTTCCGTGACGGTATTAGTTCTAACTGAAGCGATCGAGAGTCTAACTCCCTCAAATTTTGGTTGAAAAAGATAATCGAGTAAGGTTTCAAATTCAGGATGTTGGCTGACGGAAGCACCTAATAAACCCAGGCGATCGGTCACTTTTAAACCTTTTTCAATGGCGGGAATCAGGGATTCTAAACTAGCGGTACGAAAGGGTAAAGTTAGATAACTAGCTAAACAAAAACGGCACATTTCTGGACAACTTCGCACCACCTCTACCATATAAATATTCTCCCATGCCGCTTGTTTTGTTACCACCGTAGAAGCAGCAAGAGTGTTACTGCGATAGGTTTGTTTACTAACAAAGGCAGCAACATTATTATCTATTGGTAGAATTGCTGTAATTTCACCTTCAGAACTATCATAATTAACGGTGTATAAACTAGGAACATACACCCCCGGAACCTGGGCCAAATGACGGAGTTTGGTCGGGCGATCGGCGTTTCTAACCTCTTGATAGGCATTAATAAAATCGGCAATTAAATTTTCACCATCTCCCAATAAAATTACATCAAAAAAAGCGGCAAAAGGTTCGGGATTAGCAGTTAAAACTGGTCCCCCTCCAAAAATTATCGCTTGCCGATCTTGCCGTTGATGACTGTGACAAGGAATTTCTAAAGATTCTAACAGCGAGAGGATATTAACATAGTCTAATTCCCAGGAAAAGGAAAAGCCGACTAATTCGGGATAACGGGGTAAAGATTCTTGAAAATCCGTAAATAAACGACTAACTTGTATATCCGATCGCAGGGCTAAAGTTGCCCAAACAATTTGATAACCTAAACTGGTTATACCCACAGAATACTGATTAGGAAAGGCAAAAATAGTTCTAAGGGCATCACTGTGGGGTATTGCGGGAGTAAAGAGGAGTTTTTCGTCTTGTAAGATGGTCATTTCAGTTATCAGTTATCAGTTATCAGTTATCAGTGACTACCAGCAGTCTTTAGTAGCTTTTAATTTTCATTCTCTTGAAAGGGGAGGCTTGTTACCTCTTGTTTTTGGTCATATAAGTAGGTGGGTGGAATTAAATATAAGATGAACGTAGGTTGGGTTGAAGAATGAAACCCAACGCCCGCATGGGTTACGCTACTGCTAACCCATCCTACAAATAATTGTGCCTCCCTACTTATAAGTTTAATTTAATCCGGAGGTGAAGGAGGGGAAAATATCTCAATATACAGTTCTATGAACATATCTAAGGTTATGATCCTGGGGAGTCGGGGGTCAAGAACAAATTCAAGTTATACTTCCTCCCTAGGGATAGCTATTGTATTTACAGGAGATTTTCTCTTATATCCTAGCAATTTTCACAGCTTAACTAGGTGTCGATTTTATTCCTGAGCGCTGCTTTCAAGCAACTCTTTATCTCCTTCACCCCAACCAGAACGAAATCTATGAATAACCCAGAAGAATACGTTATAATCATGGCGAAAATCCTAGATTTAACCATTCCCGATCGCTATTTAAATTCTGTGGTTGAAAACTGGCAACGCTTGCAAGAAATCGCCAGTTTAGTGACAGAATTTCCCTTAGAGGATGACGGGGAAAGCGCCCTCAGCTTTGAACCATGACTATTTCTGTGTGCAATTTAGCTCGATCGATCCAAAATCGTCAAACTAGAGCCTTAGAAGTTATTAGCCAGACTTTGGCGGAGATAGAGGCGAAAAATCGCCATTTAAATTGCTTTACCGACATTTTACAGCCTAGGGCGCTCGCTCAAGCCCAAAAAATCGATCAAGCGATCGCTAATGGGGAATCCGTCGGTGTCTTAGCAGGAGTCCCCTTCGCCGTCAAAAATCTCTTTGATATCGAGGGTATTGTCACCCTTGCCGGCTCCAAAATCAATCGAGATCACCCTGCCGCCGGACAAGATGCGATCGCTATACAAACCCTAGAAGCAGCCGGGGCGGTTTTGGTGGGGGCGACCAATATGGATGAGTACGCCTACGGTTTTGTCACCGAAAATGCCCATTATGGAGCCACTCCCAACCCCCGCGATCCTAGTCGCGTCTCGGGGGGATCCTCCGGCGGTTCCGCCGCTGCCGTTGCCGCTAATTTAGTCCCTCTCGCCCTCGGTTCCGACACTAATGGTTCCGTGAGGGTTCCCGCCGCTTGCTGTGGCGTGGTGGGGCTAAAACCCACCTTTGGGCGCGTATCCCGTCAGGGGCTATTTTTGTTCGTCAGTAGTTTAGACCATCCGGGATTTTTTAGCGGCAATGTGGCGGATATGGCGGCTATTTGGAGTCTTTTTGCCAAAAATAACCTTAAAGCTTCTTTAAATGGCTTAGAGGGCGTAAAAATAGCCCTTGCCGATGATTATTTTCAGCAGGGAGCCGAACCGGAAGTAATCGAGGCGGTGACAGCGATCGCCGAACGTTTAGGAGTTACCAAAAAAATCACCATTCCCGAAACCGTCCGCGCCAGGGCAGCCGCCTATATAATTACCGCTTCCGAGGGCGCAAATTGGCATTTACCGCGTTTACAGACCAGATTAGAGGATTTTGACCCCGCAACCCGGGATCGCTTCTTGGCAGGGGCATTAATTCCCTCTAGCTGGTATTTACAGGCTCAACGTTTTCGCCGTTGGTATCGCGATCGTCTGCGAGAGATCTTCACCGAAGTCGATATTATCCTCACCCCGACAATTCCCTGTATTGCGCCGCCGTTAGGAGTAGAAAAAATGATTATTGACGGGCAAGAGCTATTAATTAGACCCAATTTAGGCAGATTCACCCAACCTTTTTCTTTTATCGGTTTACCTGCCCTTTCGTTGCCGATTAAACGCCCATCCCGGCTACCGTTAGGTTTACAAATCATCGCCGCACCCGATCGCGAAGAGTTAATCCTAAGGGTAGCAAGGGTTTTAGAGGAAATGCTCATAGATATCCCGCACAAGTGAGATTTCAAGAGCTTACTTCCTCTTAAAATCCCTAATTTAGGCACTTATTAAGCGAAAAGGTTACTTTTATAGTCTGAGTAGGGTTGGCTGAATAAATGTGAAATATAGACGAGGTAAGGGGTTTGAGGGAATGTTTGGCGAAGCAGCTGCAAGATTTTCAAGCTAGTGGCTCAAAAACCTTGCATCTTGAGCGGCTGGCGTCCTGGTAGGTCTTCAAATAATATCTGTAGGGGCGAAGCATTCGGGCAATAACCTATCGCTGAAACCGTAGATTTTCTATCCGAATGCTTCGCCCCTACTTTTTCAGCATACCCTAAGTAAACAATCTACTGACTGGGAGACTCCTTTTCAATCACATCTAACCAAGCGGCAGCCGATCGCTCCCAAGTGTCAGTTAGGGCAATTTGACGACATCTTTCGCGCTCTTGGGCTAAAAGCTGGGGATTTTTCAGTAATTCGACAATTTTCCAGGCTATAGCTTCCTGAGTAGCCGGATCGGTTACTTCCCCCGCTACTTTCACACAGTAGTCTTTTTCTCGAAAAACGGCAAAATCCGTCACCACTGGCAGACAACCCACCACTGCCGACTCGCGCACAGAAATACAATCGATCTCACGATAGGTGCAACCGTAGTAATGAATAGCAGAGCGCGCTTTTTCCTCGATTAGTTGACGATAACCGATCATTCCGCGATCAACTACCCCCGCACTAGCTTTAATCAAAGCCATTAATTTATCCCGCCATTCCTTGCGATCGCCAATTTCATCCCGTTTAGTAAAACCATAGTAGAGATGTAACTCGGCTGCGGGAATTGCCGCCTTGATCATCGGCCAGCCATGCTTTAACATCGACTCTAGTCCGCGATAATAACGAGAGGCATAGACTAGACGATAGGGAAGATACTCACTTTCTGGCACCGTCTCGCTTACAGCCAAAAGGGAAGTATCGATACCATTAGGAACAATCGGACATTGATGATCGGGGCAGAAATCCAGTAAATCTCTTTGATATTGGCTTTTACAGAAAATTTTGTCGTATCTAGCCAAAATTTCGGGGGTATAGGAGGCTGCCGGCACTTTAATATCTTGCCAATCAAAAAAAATTCGTTCTGCCTTGGTACCCGGACGGCAATAGGTGGGATGACGAGAGATCACCAATGTCTCAAAGTGATCTTGCCAATTCATCTGGTAATAATTAACATAGCGAATACCGTCCTCTTCCCCTTCCATGCCCTCACAATTGCCAAAAATCGTCACTTTATAGCCGCGTTTCGTCCATTCCTGCGCTAAAAAAGCCACCGATGCCTGGGTACCACTGGCCCCCCGTTGCCAAATTTCCGCCGGAAGCATGGGACGATATTTTTCTGTGTAAATAACGATCGATTTTTTCGGCCAACGACGGGCACTCAAACGCTGTTTAATTTGAAATAGGGAAGGTGCGCTGGCTCGTAGCCATTTTTTGAGATTAGATTGTAGGGATGGAGTAGCTTGCGACACTCTTTTTCTCCAAGATCGAGGGAAAATAGGGGCGATGGGTGATAGAGTCTTAGTTTCTCGAATTTAACTCGATTTCTCAACTCAGTAGAACAATTCGAGCCTATCATATAATGGGTTCAAGTCAAAAATCAATCTTTTTATTGCCAGCTATCTGCAAGGAAATCTATGAAAATTGTCATCCCGATCGTGTTTTATCGCAAAGGAGGAGTAGAAAGAGTCATTATCTCTTTAATACCTAGCTTATTAGAATACGTCGAACAAATTATTATCGTCCTCCCTCCTAATGACATTGAATATTTTAAGTCTTTAATGCACGATTCCGATAAACTTATCTACGAAGATTTTAATTTTTACCCCCAGAGTTCTGAAACAAAATTAATCTATTTTTATGGTCTTCTAGCGAATTTTTACAAAACCCTAAGACTGAATTCTATTCATCGTCTTTTCTCTCGTAGAATTGAACTTTTACGCATCGAAGCAAGAATTAATCAGATTATCAAGCGTTACCAAGCTGATCACTGTTTGTATGGGATGACTAATCGGATTTCTCCCCCCAATGTTAACGTTACTTTAAGTGGCATTATTTATGATGTCTTTTGGGAATTTGCTCCCTTAACTTACTCAGAATCCTATCAAGAACCCTACAATGAAGTCTTAAAAGAATGGTTAGATAGGGCCGATCTACTGTTCACAATCTCCCAAAAAACTAAAGACGATGTTTTAAAAGTTTTTCCCAATGCTACCTATGCTAGTAAGTTAAAAGCTGTACCCTTAGCCGGATTTATCGATCAGTCTAATCCCAAGATTGATTTAGTCAAAAGTGAGCTAGTTACATTCTATTTTCCCTCCTCTTTTGGTATCTACAAAGATCATCTGACTTTGCTCAAGGCAGCAATTACACTAGCGAAAAAAGGTTTAAAATTTCAAATAGTTTTTATCGGGAAAGAAACCGATAATCTAGTTAATGGAAATCTGCAATTGTCTCAACAGTCCAAAACCCAAGAATATCAAGATTATCTCAAGGAATGTACCCGACTTTATCGGGAAAATCAAGAAATTTTCGAGAGTCATATCAAAGGATTAGGTTATCAAGACTATGAAACCTTGCAATTTTATTATCAAACCTGTTCCTGTGTGGTATTTCCCTCAAAATACGAAGGTTTTGGATTAGCAATAGCGGAAGCCATTTTACAAGGTATTCCCGTTATCGCTTCCGATTTAGAAGTGTTTCAAGAACAGGTGGAATTATATAATTGTCCTGAAAGAGTGCAATTCTATCCTAGGGGAGATGCGGACAGTTTAGCCAACTGTTTGGAACAATTTATCCTCAATCCAATTCCTCGCTTGTTACCCGAAGATATCCCCAATAAAATTAATCTCTGGACTTGGGAAGATGTGGCTAAAAAATATGTAGAACTACTGAAAGAAAATGCAGGTTACTGATCTCTATATCTACCCGATTAAATCCTGTCGAGGTATTCAATTATCCCAAGCTGAAGTGACTCCTAAGGGTTTACTCTGGGATCGAGAAATGATGTTAGTGGATGGCAAGGGTAAATTTATCACTCAAAGGGAATATCCGCAATTAGCCAGGGTTTCTGTCACGATGACAGGAGATAAATTTTCTCTAAAAACATCTCAAGATTCCCTGACTTTCCAGCCTAATTTCACAGGAGAAAAAAGAGCGGTTCAAATCTGGGAATCTCAAACCATAGCCATGGATCAAGGGGATGAAATCGCCGAATGGTTCGAGAAAATTCTCGACATTCCTTGTCGTTTAGTGCGACAATCTCCCGATTATCCACGTCCCGCGAATCCTCGCTATGCAGGGAATGATCATACTCCCGTCAGCTTTGCCGATGGTTATCCAATTTTATTAACTAATACTGCTTCTTTAGAGGACTTAAATCGGCGTTTAGTTGCACCGGTGCCGATGAATCGTTTTCGGCCTAATATTGTTATTAGTAGCGATCGAGCTTTTAGCGAAAGTAGTTGGCAAAAGATCACAATTGGAGAGATAAATTATGCCCTAGTTAAACCCTGTAGTCGCTGTATTATCACCACCACCGATCAAGAAACAGGTAGGAGAAATCCCCAGCAAGAACCTTTAAAAACCTTAAGCACTTTTCGCAGTTTCCCCGGGGGCATCATGTTCGGAGAAAATGTCATCCCCGAAAAGACAGGTACAATTAAAGTCGGCGATCCTATTACCGTAATCTAGAGATATAGGGGCAGCCCTTTCAAGGTCAGTCAAATAAAACCGGAAATACTGGCAACCAACTCTTGAAAAGCTAAAAATATGCCTAGAAATCAGCACCGGACTCTTGACGGAGGGAGCGCAGTATATCCGTCCCCAAAGTTGTCTCACCAGTTTGTACTAACCAACGTTCCAAGTTACGATTGGCATCGATAAACTTCTGGGATGAGTCTCCCTTGTATCCGACCACTAATCCATCCGAACAAACGATCCACTCGAATCCAGCGATCGCACCTCTGGGATTACTGAGGATCACCCCTCGATAACCCAAATTGCCACTAGGTTCACCAGCTTTGGTAGGGGACAAACGCTGCAGTCGTTGGAGTAGTTCCTGACTATCGCGCTCGTTAAGAGTCCAATGGGGATTGGGACGACCACTAAATATATCGAGTTCTACTTGCACGATCGCCTCCACTGTCTGAGTGTAAACTATTAGGCCGAGCAGGCAAAAGAGGGACATGGCGATCACCACAATGGCTGCCACCTTTCCCCTCCTTCCCTCAGGTTCTATCTTAGCCATCTAACTGACCTGAGTTGAAACGTTTAACGAATTTTTTGGCTCTTACAAGTATAGAAATAGCCGCAAAATTGCGTATAAATTCCGCGATTACAGGTTTGGGGATTTGTAATCACCCGGTTACTATTATCAACATTTCTGACCGGCGTGGAACCAGGTTTATGACTCCAGAAACCCTCTTTATTCAGTCGATACCAGTGGAAATCTCGTCCTGGAGCTATAACTAGGGCCACCAGATAGCGAGGGGCTTCGGAGGCGGGGAAACAATTATAACGCACGTGTAAGCCATCACACAGGGAAGCTCGGGTCACTTCCGCACAGGTGAGCGAGCGATACATACTACCACAACCGCGTCCGGGTTGGGCAAAGGTATCGGTGCGTTTGTTACTGGCGTAATTGTAGCAGTTATTGTTCCGCAGGATAGTTGCGTTGTTGTTCCAGAAATTGGGATTATAAGCTCCCAATTCGTATTGGCAGGCGGCCTTGGGGGTTTCGAGGGGGATTTCCACAGCTTCGGGGGATAATTCTAATCCTTCCGTATCGAGGAGCGTCAAGCGCTCACCTACATATAATTGTTCCTGCAAAAACCCCTGTAGATCTTCATCTAAAGATAGAGCTTCTTCTTCAGGGGTCATTCTGGTGGTTATTTCAGCACTATTGATTAAACCGACCAGTCTTTCGGCAATAGCATTGGCTTTAGAACTGGTAGCATACTGTCCAGCCGCTAGATAAATACTCTCTGGCAGATTGTAATTGCGGCCTACCTCATCGTTGAGGGGTTCTACTAAAAATCCCCGTAATCCTAGACCAGCGTTGGCTGGTGCCGATTTAGCGATGACACTAGCATTATTAGCGATTTCCCGCAGGGTAGCGCGAATTTCCTGTTCATCGCTGATAATCCACTCTGGATTCGCTCGTCCAGAATATAGATCCGCAGTAATTTTTAACATCTTTTTTCCCTTTGTTTGAAGTAAACAATCTTGTCTTAGGTGTTCAGTGACTTGTCCCACGAGTGTCAAATTTATGCACTCGCAAAAGTGACTTGCTCCCAGATGATCCCACTATACATTTAAGAAAATACGGGAGCATCTCTCTTAGGCCATAAGTAGAAATATCAAGGTTAAGATAAATAACCATAAGAACAATACTTGACTAGAGACACTGAAACCATGCCCCTTGATACCGCCTCGATTTTAGAAGTATTACGTCCCGTTCAAGATCCAGAACTGCAAAAAAGCCTAGTGGAATTGAACATGATCCGCAATGTGGCGATCGATGGCGGAAAAGTCAGCTTTACCCTAGTTTTGACCACTCCTGCCTGTCCTTTGCGCGAATTTATCGTGGAAGACTGCCAAAAAGCCGTTAAACAGCTGCCCGGGGTGGAAAGTGTCGCCGTGGCAGTAACTGCCGAAACCCCGCAACAAAAAGCTTTACCCGATCGCCAAGGTGTGGAGGGGGTTAAAAATATTATCGCCGTTTCCAGTGGTAAGGGCGGTGTGGGAAAAAGTACCGTGGCTGTCAATATCGCCGTCGCCTTGGCTCATTTAGGGGCAAAAGTGGGGCTATTAGACGCGGACATCTACGGCCCCAACGCCCCGACAATGTTGGGCTTAAATGACGCACAAGTGACGGTACAGGGCGCAAATGGCGAGATATTGGAACCCGCTTTCAACCATGGCATCAAAATGGTTTCCATGGGCTTTTTGATCAACCCCGATCAACCGGTAATCTGGCGCGGTCCGATGTTAAACGGCATTATCCGTCAGTTTCTCTATCAAGTCAATTGGGGCGATTTAGACTATTTAATCGTCGATATGCCTCCCGGTACCGGGGATGCACAATTAACTTTAATTCAATCGGTCCCCCTAGCGGGTGCGGTGATTGTCACCACTCCCCAGACGGTTTCTTTAATTGATGCGCGCCGGGGTTTAAAAATGTTCCAACAGCTAGGGGCGCGGGTTTTGGGTATCGTGGAAAATATGAGTTATTTTATCCCTCCCGATCAGCCCGATCGCTCCTATGATCTATTTGGGTCCGGTGGTGGGGAAAAAACCTCACAAGAATTGGGCATTCCTTTACTGGGATGTGTGCCTCTGGAGATAGCCCTACGGGAGGGCGGTGATACTGGTGTACCAGTGGTTTTGGGGCAACCGGAATCGGCCTCAGCTAAAGCCCTGATAGCGATCGCTCGTCAGGTGGCGGCGAAAGTATCCGTGGCAGCCTATAGTTAGGGTTTGCGGCAAAAAGTTTTTCGGTGGGGGCAGGGTGTGGCCCCCCCCAACCCCCCCGACATCGGGGGGGCAGGGTGTAGGGTGTAGGGTGTTACCCATTTTCAGGGAAAAAGTCCCTAAATTTTCCCCCCGATCACTCCAATGGCCGGTGCTTTTGGATTTCAAAAAGGTCTAAAAGTCTTATCGAACAATGTTTTTAGATTTATTCAGCAAACCCTAGTTAGTTAGTAAATTTGGGGAGAGAAATGGTGAGAAGACAGTCCCTTATTAGTAGGAAACTAAGCGGTTTTAATGAGCGGTTTAGCTTCATTTTCCGGGATATAGCCCAAATTGATTGGCTTTTGTTCGTTTTGGTGACGGGTTTAACCGTTTTCGGTGGTTTAATGATTCGTAGTGCCGAAAGACATACCACTGCTCTCGACTGGTGGCAACACTGGTTATTCGGGGCCGTGGGAGTGGCGATCGCTTTATTTCTGGCCCGTTGTCGTTACGAAAGTCTGCTCAAATGGCACTGGTTAACCTATCTTCTCACCAATCTCTCCCTAATTGCGGTAATTGTCCTAGGGGTGACGGCGAATGGGGCGCAAAGTTGGATTAATATCGGCAGTTTTAACGTGCAACCGTCGGAATTTGCCAAGGTAGGTTTAATTATCACCCTAGCAGCCCTCCTACATCATCGTCCCGCCGATAATCTTTTTGCGATCGCTCGTGTCTTTGTCGTCACTGCCATCCCCTGGGTGTTAATTATGGCGCAGCCGGACCTGGGGACAGGATTAGTCTTTGGGGCAATTACCCTAGGCATGATTTACTGGGCTAATGCGAAACTGCCTTGGATGATTATCCTCTTATCTCCCCTCGCATCGGTTTTTCTGTTTAATTTACTTTTTCCTGCTTGGATTGTTTTAGCAATTATCATCGCTGTGCTTGCTTGGTTTACCCTTCCCTACCGTTTTTTATCCACCTTCATCGTGGTGGCAACTAATCTGGCAGTGGGTAAATTAGGCGAGGTTTTTTGGGGTTTATTAAAAGAATATCAAAAAGATCGTTTAACCCTATTTCTTCACCCAGAAAAGAATCCTTTGGGGGGAGGTTATCAATTAATTCAATCCCGCATTGCCATCGGATCCGGAGAATTATTGGGACGGGGATTACACCAAGGCACCCAAACCCAATTAAATTTTATTCCCGAACAACACACCGATTTTATCTTCTCCGTAGTCGGGGAAGAATTCGGTTTTGTCGGCAGTATTCTAGTTTTAATAGCTTTCTGGTTAGTTTGTTGGCGTTTGTTAGTCATTGCTAATACTGCTAAAGAAAACTTTGGTTCTTTAATAGCGATCGGTGTTCTCTCGATGATCGCTTTTCAGGCAATTCTTAATATTAGCATGACCGTGGGATTAGCCCCGATTACAGGGATTCCTCTACCTTGGTTAAGTTATGGACGTTCATCTTTATTAACCAATTTTATCGCCTTGGGTTTAGTGGAATCCGTGGCTAATTATCGCCCCCGTAAGCGTTTGTACTAAGTAGTCGTGCAGCTATCAGTTATCAGATTTGAGTTTTAAGTGACAGAGTATGGCTCTTGTGGTTTCTGTGTGGCAACTAGGTCTATAATGATAGTTTCTACTGTCTTTTCACCGATCACTGATTACTGTTTACTGATCACTGATTACTGAGTACAAGATGCCTCCTGTTGATCTTGGGTACGGGGGAGCCAATAACCGACATTAAAAAACTTTCTTTCACCACAAAACTCAGAAGTGTTGAATGTTAAGATATTGAAGATCATGACCAAGTTATGTATTCGCTCTGATGATACCAAAAAGGACTGATTATTGACTCCATTCCCAATAGCGAATCTAATTTAGCACTGTAAAATACTGGTTTTGTGAAGTTTTATTGCCGGATTCAACACTTCTGCATAAAACTCTCGAATCGAAGGACTACAATTTAAATCATCCAATCTACTAATCTATTTATTTTTATCCAGTTGCCTTTTGCGTGAGTGCCTTTTGCATAAGTGCCTGTCCTCATAAATAGCCGATAATCAAAGGATTTAGTATGATTTAGCGGAAATTTTTCTTAAATTTTTCTTAAGTGCTTGACATTGGCCAGATTAGTGCTTACAATCTTTTCCATCACCCAAACAAAGGCAAATTATCTGCACAATCCCAATTCTGAAAGCCATGCACAGCAAAGCTTTCAAGGGTTAGTACAGGTTGTTAGTTTTGTCTGAGTGATTAAACCTATTCACTCGAAATTACCAGAGGAATAACAATGGCATATCCCAACGATCAACAAGGTAAAGCACTTCCTTTCTTTGCTCGTTTCTTGTCCGTAAGCAAAGAGGAATCTTCCATCAAGTCTCCTTCCCCTGAGCCTACCTTCGGGACCACCTTTAAATACCCTTCTGACTGGGAAGATTATTAAACTCAGATCACTTGAGTAATTACAGCACTTTTCTTGATTACACCGTACAGACAAAAAGCTAAAAGCTCCACTAAGCAAGGCTCGCAGCCAAAAAAACTGCACGTTGAGATCCTGAGAAGTGCTGTAAAGTAACTTTAGTAATTACTCAAGAAAAAACCAATACTGCAATAAGTCAAGCAAAAGCAAGACTTTTTGCCGCCTTTTATTGAGATTCTTCTCGATAAATATCCGCCCAAAAGCCTTAAAATGGGTTAAAATGTAAGGACTTGCAACTGATATGAAAGAATCGCCTAAAGTTGTTTTATTGTTGACCCATAGCGGCGATTTTTTCACGATTGACCGCGTGGCTGAGGCGATAGAAAAAAAAGGAGCCACACCTTTTCGCTTAGATACCGATAAATTTCCCTTAGAGGTTCAATTAGCAGCCCAATTTAATGGTAAAAAAAGTTTTTATCAATTAACCTATAACCATCAATCTATTGATAGTGAACAGGTGCAATCTGTTTGGACAAGACGTATTTGGCAACCTGAACTAACAGGAGATTTAGATCCTCAGTTTCGGGAGGTTTGTGTGCGAGAATCCCAGACGACTTTGGCCGGTTTTTGGGATAGTTTAAGGTCAGCGCGTTGGTTAGATAATTTAGCGCAAATTGAGAGGGCTAAAAATAAGTTATTACAACTTCGTTTGGCCTCAGAAGTTGGCTTAATTATTCCCCCTACCTTAGTGACCAATAATCCCGATGCTGCCAGGGAGTTTTTTTCCCAGGTTCAGGGACGAATGGTGAGTAAATTGTTAACTGCGATCGCCCGCAGTATGGAATCGCCGGAATTTTTTCTTTATACCAGTAGGGTGAAAGCAGAAGACCTTGAGGAAGCGGAATCTTTACGCTATTGTCCTATGGTTTTTCAAGCGGAAATTCCCAAACAATTAGAATTGAGAGTTGTCGTGGTTAATGGACAGACATTTGTGGGAGCTTTAGAATCTTCTCAGTATAATCATTCAGCCGTAGATTGGCGAAGACCGGGTATTGATCCGGGTGCTTGGCAACATCATACTTTACCTGATTCACTATTGCAGCAACTTCAGATTTTTATGGCTAATTTAGGGTTGAATTTTGGGGCGTTTGATTTTATCTTAACTCCTGGGGGAGAATACGTTTTTTTAGAAGTTAATCCTGTCGGTGAGTGGGGAATGTTAGAACGGGATTTAGATTTACCTATTTCTAATGCGATCGCTGATTTTTTAGTCTTCGGTTGATCGGCAAAGCTCGCGCTCAAAAAATTGTTAATCCTAAGTTTTCAAGGAGATTTATGACCGTTTTACTTGTTACTTTTAGCCGCGATAATGAAAGTATTCCTCTGGTAATCAAAGCCATAGAAGCCATGGGTAAAAAAGCCTTTCGTTTTGACACGGATCGCTTCCCTACAGAGGTGAAAGTTGATCTTTACTCAGACGATAAAAAAGGCGGAATTATTACCGATGGAGAACAAAAATTAGAGCTAAAAGAAGTTTCTGCTGTCTGGTATCGGCGCATGAGATACGGACAAAAATTACCCGATGGAATGGATAGTCAATTTCGCGAAGCTTCTCTTAAGGAATGTCGGTTAAGTATTCGAGGAATGATTGCTAGTTTATCTGGCTTTCATCTTGATCCAATTGCTAAGGTAGATCAGACCAATCATAAACAATTGCAGTTACAAGTAGCGCGACAATTAGGTTTATTAATTCCGGGGACTTTAACTTCTAATAATCCTGAAGCTGTCAAGCAATTTGCTCAGGAGTTTGAAGCGACGGGAATTGTGACTAAAATGCTTTCTCAATTTGCTATTTATGGAGACAAGCAAGAGGAAATGGTTGTTTTTACCAGTCCTGTTACAAAGGAAGACCTAGATAATTTGGAAGGTTTGCAATTTTGTCCAATGACTTTTCAGGAAAACATTCCTAAAGCTTTGGAATTACGCATCACTATCGTCGGTGAACAAATATTTACGGCGGCGATTAATTCCCAACAATTAGACGGCGCTATCTACGATTGGCGAAAAGAGGGAAGAGCGCTCCATCAACAATGGCAACCCTACGATTTACCGAAAACTATTGAAAAACAACTACTAGAATTAGTGAAATATTTCGGTCTTAATTATGGTGCAATTGATATGATTGTCACACCAGATGAACGTTATATCTTTTTAGAAATTAATCCCGTTGGCGAGTTTTTCTGGCTAGAACTTTATCCTCCTTATTTTCCTATCTCCCAGGCGATCGCTGAAATTCTCGTCAACTCATAAACCAACAAATACAGAGCCAGAGTATTTTATCGCATCGACGAGGCTCTGACTCCAGATTTCCCCCCCCGACTCCTGACTTGAAAGAGGGTGTAGGGTGTGGGGTGTGGGGTGTAGGGTGTGGGAAGTGGGGAAGTGGGGAGTTTTCTCAGTGAACTGATAACTGATAACTGATAACTGATAACTGACTCCTAACCCCACCAACAAACTTTTTCAGCAAACCCTACTTAATTTCCAGACCAAGACTTTCTCTCGCGCTTCTATCAGATCCATGCCTATTTTTTCTAAAACTCGCTTTGAAGCTATATTATCGGGAGCGCAGCCAGCGGTCACTGTTTGCATACCAGGTTGAGAAAGTGTCCAGTCCATCATTGCTTTTGTCGCCTCAGATGCGTAGCCTTGTCGTCGATATAACGGTGCTACTTGATAGCCAATTTCTACAGCATCTGTGGGTAAACCTGTGACATCAGGAATAATTTTGATCATCACATGACCAATAAGAGTATTTTCTGCTTGATGAATAATTAAACTCCCCCACCCCCACTCATTTTGTAAGGGGAATTGCAGCAAAATATTCGCAATATCAGGGAAAGCTTGAATCAATTCTTGTTCGGCCCAGTCAGCTGCAACTTTTACCCCCAAAATTGTTGCTAATTCATCGATACCTATAATTGCGGCCTTGAGAAGTTCAAGCTTTAAGGGGACTAAATATAATCGTTCCGTCACCAGTTTTTCCAGTGCTTTCATTTGATAAAACTCCTATACCAGTTATCAGTTAGTAGCTTGTTAATCAACTTACCCAGCAAAAACCTCATTCTCTAGTTCTCCTGAGAGGGGAAAGTCTGAAAAATTTTCCCTACCCCCTACACCCTACCCCCCACACCCTGTCTCAATTTCAATCTGTTTGTCACCCCATTAGCTATATTCTCACCCATTTTAAGGTTTTTGGGTCTTTATCGTAACGATAATTAAAACCATCTTTGGCAGTAATAATTTTACCTAAACTGGCACGACTCCGGACGTTACTTAAAGAATAATCAGTTAGAGACTGCATTTGTTGATGGGACAAACCTTCGGCTATTTCAGAAACTCCTGCAATTTCCGCATCATGCTCAGTTTTAACCTCAGACAAAGGCTCTATTTTTACCGCCGAGAAATTTTCTGATTTTTTTGACATCATCACTAGGTTATTCACTTTTTTGCGCTGATAATCTTCTACAGTTGACAGCTGCCAATGGGAATTTTCTGTTAACTCTAAGACCCATCGATGATAATTAAATAAACTTTCCCGATGACCAACACTAATAAAAGTGGTTTCACTTTCCTGTAATTGCTGATATAAGCTGGCTTCATTGGCCAAATCTAAAGCGCTGGTTGCTTCATCTAAGATAGTAAAAGTAGGTTTAGTGATTAATAGTCGAGCAAAAGCTAGTCTTTGCTGTTCTCCGAGGGATAAAATCTGTTCCCAGTTGACTTGTTTATCTAAGCTATTTTTGTCAGTTAATAAATGTTGCAGGTTGACTTTTTTTAAGATATTTTCTAATTCTTCATCGCTCACCTGATCATTGGTATGGGGATAAAGTAATTGCTGCCGTAAAGTGCCAAGGATAATATAAGGACGTTGGGGTAAAAATAACATTTTAGCTAAAGGAGGACGCACTAAACGACCGCTACCTGCTTTCCATAAACCGGCGATTGCTCGTAACAAGGAACTTTTTCCTCGACCACTGGGGCCAATAATGAGTAGGCTTTCTCCCAAAGGGACAGAAACCGATAAATTCTCCACAATTACCTTTTCATAATCGGGAGTTTGTAGGGTAAAATTTTCAAAAGCTAGACGATTATCTTCCAGGGTGGTAATACGACT
Source organism: Microcystis sp. LE19-195.1E (assembly GCF_027532095.1). Lineage (NCBI taxonomy): Bacteria > Bacillati > Cyanobacteriota > Cyanophyceae > Chroococcales > Microcystaceae > Microcystis > Microcystis sp. LE19-195.1E. The sequence goes on along the minus strand of NZ_JAPZSZ010000152.1, from coordinate 3,712 downwards.
TAAGTTTTTCGGCTCTTCACTGGCAACTTTTAAGGCATCTGTCAAGGTAGCTAACCGTTCAATATAACTTGAAACTTTACCCGATGTTCCCCATTCAGTAATTAATTGTCCCAAGGCATTAGAAAAAAGGAAACAGCATAAACTCGCTTGACTAATTTCCCCATAATCGATTTCATTTTTAATAAACATCGGGGTCAAAATAAACATTGAAAATACACTAATCGCTGACTGATAACCTCGATTAAAAAGATTATTAAACCGTTCCCAATTTATCAGTTTTTCCGAGCTTTGAATAACCCGTTCAAAACGGCCTTCAATGATTTTTTCTTCCTGCTCTTCTCCCTGAAAAAAAGCAATGGATTCGGCGTGGTTACGCACATGGGTTAAAGCATAATTATAATCAGCTTTATTATTAAGCTCCGATTGATTAATTTTGTTTAATTCTTGAGTTAGATAAATTGCTATTAAATTTCCTGCGATCGTATAAATTATTAGATAAACCGCAATTTGCCGAGAAATTGTCCAAAGAATAATTGCAAAAGTAATCATTTGTAACCCTTTTTCCATGAAGGTAATTAAAAACCTCAGGGTCATGGTCGTAATTGGTTCAATTTCTTGAGATAATCTTTGATCGGGATTTTTTAAAGCTGAGGTAAAATCAATGTTATAATAAGCGCGATAATTGAGATATTTTTTGACGGTTTGTTTCGTTAACCACTTATACCAATCCAATGCCACTTGACGACGAATAAATTGAGAAAAAGCAAATAACCCCGTTGTTCCTATAATCAACAAACTGGATAACCACAGCGTATTGAGATATTTAGAAAGGTCTCTATCTTCAATAATAATGTCGAGTACATAACGATTCCAGTAGCTACTAAAAGCTTCTACCCCCACCGTTGCCAAGATACTTAAAAGGATCAAAGCTGACATTCCCCAAGAAATGATCACATCTCCAAAGGCGCGTCCATTTAACTCCGTTGGATACCAATAGGGTTGAGCCACAATTTTTAGGCTTTCCCAAAATTGACCAAATAGTGAAAAGGGATTATTGGCGGACTGATCGGACACAACAGGGTTTTCCGTTGCTTGTTTAGTAGTATATTGAGGCATCTAGATCCAATTGGCAGTTCTTTTACTGTTCTCTTGACAACTCGCTATCATATTGTAGCGGGAGAATTACCCGCTTTTGTCTTTTGATAACATTTTTATCTAGAAGATGAAAGCCAGCTATGGCCAGAAAGCTCTGACTTGACTAAGAACTACTTTACCCACTTTTGTTACTGTGCCACTTTAGATACTGATTACTGTTTACTGTTTACTGATCACTGAAAAACCCCCATCTCTCAATCTCCGTGATCCTCAAAATGATTAGCTATCAGGAATTTTTGACTGGTATTCAACTCTTGCCAAAGCTGGTTAATTTTCTCGTAAGCTTCCGTGGAGGTAAGCTTTCCCCCAGTGTGTAAACCAGCGATAAAAGAGACTCTCAGGGCGAATTCCTGCAAATTAGCGTTAAAAACTAAATTTTGTGGCGTGAATAAACCCCTGTAGCTGGTTTTAGGGTAGAGAAAGTTATCTTTAGAATTGAATTTTTCCATTGTTACCGACCCCCAGTATAGGATACCTACATTATTATATGTTTAACCTTTTGTTAACCCAACCTTAACCTAAGAATTTAAAGTTGTCTCTAGATTCTAAGAGAGTAGCTGCTGAACTTGATTAGCCGCCGCTATCCCAGAAGTTAAGGCCGTTTCTAGGGAAGAATTTCTCGACAAATCTCCTCCTTGACACCAATCACCACAGGCAACTAGAGGTAAAGGACTATTAACACTTAAACAGGGTACAGCTAAACCCTGACGGACTAAAGCATAACGCCAACGGTGAATCCAGGACCAATCGGGGAGAGGCAAAGAAGCACGAGAGAGCAAATCTAGCTTAACTGCTTCTAAATCCTCGCTATCGAGATATTTAACCGCAAAATCTCCACTACTATGCACAACAAAGACATAATCAGGGGATGATTGGCGTTTACTGCTATCAAGTCCTAACCAAGCGATATCGGTGGAGGGAGCAACTGCGGGTAAAGAATCGCCATAACCCGCCATTACCGTTAAACAGGGATCGTAAACGATTGATCGCAATTCTGGCATAGTAGTTATATGAGAGTTTTCTAACAATAACGCTGCTTGCGGGGCGGGAATAGCTAAGACAATCACCGGAAACTCTCCCCGAATTTGACCGTTATTGTTTAAAACCCATTTTTCTTGACGATTTTCCAGACGAGTAACCAGAAAATCTCGTTCAATTTCTAAACCTTTAGCTAAAAATTTCGCCACGCTATTGATGCCAGAAGGAGCAACATAGCTAGAATCAAACCAAGAAGTAACTATATTCTCTCTCAGTAGATTATCAATTAAAGCCGCCGTTTTTTCGCCCTGAATAGTCAAAAAAGGCAAGCCATGATCCACAGCAATCACTTGATTGACTCGATTAACCCGTCGCGTGGCTAAACGACCACCAATGCCTCTAGACTTATCAAATAGCTTAACAGTATAACCTCGATCGCACAACTGACGAGCGCAGGTTAACCCGGCTAAACCCGCGCCAATGATCCCAACATTAATCGAAAAATTTGTCACTAGCCTTCCTAATCCTGTAAACCCTTGAGTTAATATTAGTAGTAATCAGCACTAGCGAAACTAAGTTGATTATTGGGGCTGAGGAGGACAAACCACATTGGACGAACTACGCACAGCTTTGGAGTTAGCCACCGAGGAGGAACTGCAGCAAATCACTAACATCCTCTTTTGCCGTCGTTTTAACCCTCTCGATTATCTACGAGCGCCGGACGCAATCGCCGTTCAAAGTCAAGATTGGGATAGTTGGTTAGATAGCGTCGAGGATCGTTTTCGTTACCTGGCTGCCGATGGTGTGACAGTATTAAAAGGTCAAACCGAAAAAGTTAGTTATCGTCAAATTCTCGTCCGTGTCTGTCATTTCCTCAAGGTTCCCTACTCTCAAAAAATGCCGACAACGGAAATTGAAGCGGAAATCTATCTTCACCTCGTTAACAAAGCTTGGAAACGTCTCCCCCCATCGGAACAAAAATCCCTCTCGATTCAAATTCAAAAAGCACTCGCGGATTCCCACACTCCCCAACCCTTACCCGTTCACCTACAACACAATCCCCTTGATATAGTCCTCAAAGGCAGTAGCGTCATCGCCATTAATTCTATCCTGAAACCGATTCTGCTCAAACATATCGCCGGGCAGTTCGCTCTCCATTTTGCCCGCTATCAAGGGGCAAAAACTGCCCTAGTCCAGGGTGGGGCAATTGCTAATCAATTAGCCCTACAAACGGCTAAACAGGGCATGACTAGGGCGGCGGCCCGGTACGGAGCGGTCAGAACCGTGTTAAGTTTGGTAGGACCGGCTCTATGGGGTTGGTTTATTGCTGATCTCGGTTGGAAAGCGATCGCCACCGATTACGGCCGGATTATCCCGACTATTTTTGCCATCGCCCAAATTCGTCTGACCCGTGACGATTGTTGGCAACCTGCATAGCTTGACATCCTCGCCGCCGTAAAACGGACGGCGATTCCCAAACCTCACGATTTGGGTTTCTGCTTCTGTCCCGAAGGATTTTTCGCACCTGCCTTAACAGATTTACTCTGTTCTGGTCATCAGGTCGCTCTACAGACTGACA